>CBILOJ010000098.1:0-7321 GCA_966238525.1 uncultured Methylophilaceae bacterium
AACACCATAACGCCTGCGGTTTCGGCATTTGCAAGCAATGGGATGATAAATAAAACAGCAATGGCCAACTTCCTGAACATGACATGTCCTTTGATATATACAAGTCAGTATACTAACAAGTGTATACCGACCTGTATAGTTGTGCGCGCCGCGATCGCTGGACGCAATGGTTTATTTCGTCTTGCCTAGTCGCAGCAACTCGCCGTCGTCGTTGATGACGTAAATCGCCCCATCCAGACCTTGGCGCACATCACGGATGCGCTGGCCGCGATCGGCCAGCAGATGTTCTTCGCCTACTACGCGATCATTGTCGATGACAAGCCGCACTAGTCGTGCCTGGCGCATGGCGCCGACGAACAGGTTGCCCTGCCATTCGGGAATCGCGTTGCCGCTGTAGAACTGCGCGCCTGATGGTGCAATGACCGGATCCCAGTAGTACACCGGCTGCACCATGCCCGGCCGTTGCGCCCTGGCGGTGTCGATGCGCTCGCCGGAATATTCGATGCCGTACACCTGCATCGGCCAGCCGTAATTCTTGCCGGGCTGCAGCAGGTTGACCTCGTCGCCGCCGCGCGGGCCGTGCTCCGCTACCCAGAGCCGGCCCTGGCCATCCATGACGGCAGCCTGCACATTGCGATGGCCATAGGTCCAGATTTCAGGCAGCGCGTCGGCCTTGCCCAGGAATGGATTGCCGGGCGCCGGTGAACCGTCGGTGCGGATGCGGAGCACTTTGCCCAGATGGCTGTCGAGATGCTGCGCCTGCGGCCGGGTCTCGAGGTCGGAGCGCTCGCCCATCGTCACGTACAGCAGCCCGTCCGGGTCGAATGCCAGGCGCGAGCCGTAATGCATGTGGTTGTCGTAGGTGGGTTTGGTATGCAGGATCACCTTTACCTGGTCGAGCTGCGTACCGTCGGCGGAAAGCACGCCGCGCGCCACACTGGTGCCGTTGCCGCCCTTGCGCGGCTCGGTGAAGCTCCAGTAAATGGTGCGGTCGCGCTCGAAACCGGGGCTTAGCGCGATATCCAGCAGGCCGCCCTGGCGACCGTCATCGACCTTGGGCACGCCCTTGATGGCCGGACCGATTTTGCCGCCGGTTGTGACGATACGCATCTGACCGCCTTTCTCGGACACCAGCCATTGACCATCGGGCAACGGTTCGAGCGACCATGGCCGCTTGAGTCCCTTGGCTACCACACTCACGGTGATGTCAGTCTGGGTAGCGACGCCACAGGTACGGGTCTGCCCCGCAAAGGCGGGCTTGAAGAAAGGTGCTTCCTTGCTTTCGGCGGGCAAAGGCGTGCATGCCGCTTCAGCCTGCGCCGACCATCCGGCAAGCAAACCGGTCGCAAACATGGCGGGAACGGCAAGAGCGTGCAGGCGTCGATTCAATATGGTTTTGTACATCCGGTATCCTTTGCTTGAGGGTTGCTTTGCGTGCGCTGGGTCAGCGCAGTATATGACTGTGGAAAATGGTGTCGGTGCCCGGTCGCCGAGCATGCATGAAGGCGAGCCGCTCATACTCAGGTGAATTGTCGGTCGCTGGCATTGCAATGTAATGATTCGTCCGGATGGCGCGACTGTTCAGCTATACCGCTTATATGAGGAGATATCCGTGAAAGCATTTCGTTCAGTCTGGCTGGCCCTGGCCGGTTTCTGGCTCGTATTGCTGCAGCCCCATACCGCACTGGCGGACGACTACCGCATCGAAAACGTCAAGGGCAGCGTCTACCGCTTTGTAGACGATCGCCACCGCGCGCTGTTCGTTGTCGGCAAAAGCGGCATATTGCTCGTCGATACGCTGAATGCGCCGGCGGCGAAGTGGCTGTCGGCCGAGCTGGAAAAGCGTTTCCATCGCCCCGTGCGCTACGTCGTCTACAGCCATAACCACAGTGATCATATTTATGGCGCCGAAGCGTTCCGCAGCCCGCATACGATATTCATCGCGCAGGAGCTGGCACGGCAGGATATCGTGGCGACCAGGGCCGCGACCGTGGTGCCCGATCTTACCTTCAAGCAGCAGATGAACGTAACGCTGGACGATCACACGGTCGAGTTGCGCTACCACGGGCCCAACGACGGCCGCGGTTCCATCAGCGTGCTGGTCAAGCCGGAAAAGGTGCTGTTCGTCGCCGACTGGATCGTGCTCGGTCGCATGCCATGGCAAAAGCTGTGGAGCTACGACATCCAGGGCATCATCAATTCGACGCATGAAGTGCTCGACCTCGGCTTCGATGTCTTCGTCGGCGGCCATGGCACAATCGGCAGCCGGGACGACATCGAGCGCTATCTCAAATACATGGAAACGCTGTACGCCGAGGTGACCAGGGGCGTGCTGGCCGGCAAGTCGCTGAAAGAAATGCAGCAGGAAATCCGGCTAGATGACTACAAGGACCTGGAACACTACGAGGAATGGCTGCCGCTCAATATTGAGGGCGTGTACGAACGTCTGATGGAAGAATCGGGCATGGGCTGGCGACCCGATATTCCCTAGCGCTACCGCCGCGATGCGTTGATGCCCGCAACCAGAACCTCGGCGGCAAGGTTCCGCTTCGAGCACAAGCTCACGTCGCGCTCTTTTTACGCGCAAGCAAGCGATCGACCGACCAGGCACCGGCGCCGCCACCAAACACGATGGCGAGCAGACCGGCGATGTAGAGCAGATTCACTTCGAAACCCGGCGGACCGAACTGCGGACCGGCCGTGGTCAGCCCGACCGTATTGACCGAACTGAAGCCGTACTGCCAGTGCACGCCGAACATGGCGACCAGGTGGATGGCGATGAGCGGCAGGCTGACCAGCGCGACGAAGGCGCCGACCAGGATGGCGAGTCCGCCGAAAATCTCGATGAGCGTGACCAGCCAGGCCGTCATATGCGGCAGCGGTACGTCCATCCAGGCCAGCACGTGGGCAAACTTGTCCGGCCCGCGGTCTAGCTTGGCCCAGCCGTGGGCGATGAAGCCGAAGCCGATGACCAGCCGCAGCGCCAGCGGTGCGAACTGGCGCCAGACGTCCCTATTGCGTAATTCGAACATGCGATCTCCTAGAGTTGAGCGCGGAACGCGCCATGACGCTCAATGTAGGCGATCTACGTGATTCTTTTAATGACAGTCTGATGCATGATGTTATCTTTGCGTCTCAACCATGGATGCCTTAAGTCATTTTCTCGCGCTGCATGCTGTCACGACCACGCTCGATTGGCGCTGCGAACTGAACGCACCATGGCGTTTGGTCAACGAAGGCACGGCGCCCGGGATCCTGCCCTACCACCTGGTTGCCGAAGGCGAAGCTTGGCTTGAGATGGCGGAGCGGGAAACGGTGCGCCTGCATGCCGGCGATTTGCTCATGCTGCCGCACGGCAGTGCCCATGTCCTGCACGCAGGCGACGCTGCGGCGCCTTTGCCCGACGTGCTGCCCGCAGGGGCTACGGCACGCGGCACCCTGAAAAGCACGGGGCCGGGCCGACGCAGCGAAATCCTTTGCGGCGAATTCGTACTGGATCCGGCGACATCGGGTTTGCTGATCCGCTCTCTACCCGAAGTCGTCCTGCTCAAAGCCCAAGACCGCGAATCGCAGCTTCACCAGCTCATGCTGATGCTAAAAAAAGAAGCGCGCGAGCAGCTACCGGGTGCGCGCATCGTGGTCCAGCATCTCGCCTCCACGCTGTTCTCGTTGTTGATTAGGGACTGGCTGCGCGAAGCGGCCTTGCCCGGAAATATGCTGCGCCTGTTGGCGGAGCCCAGGCTGCATCCCGCCGTGCAGGCAATGTTGGAGAGTCCAGGCCGGCCGTGGACGCTACAAGCGCTCGCGGCGCACTGTTACATGTCGCGCGCGACCTTCGTGCGTTTGTTCAAGCAGGTGGCCGGGCAAGCCCCGGGCAATTTCCTGACTTCGGTGCGATTGTTGCAAGCAGCGCAATTGCTGGGGAAGTCCGGTCTCAGTATCGCTGCCATCGGCGAGATGGTGGGATACGCCTCAGAGCCGGCATTTCAGCGCATGTTCAAACAAAAGATGGGTATGCCGCCGGGAGCGTTCAGGCGGCGAAAAGAGGCTGGAGACGGAGATCGTTTGCCTTGAGCCAAGTCCCATATGCCGACACCGGTTCCACTACATCGATGCGAATTTTGCGTTGCTCTCCTGGTGTATTCGGTTTTTAAGTTCTCTGGCGCACAGAACCTCTGCTGTGCGGTTTCATACTGAGCCTTTGCCAACCGACTTGGGAGAACGACAGTGAAAAGACTTGCGATGGTTGCACTTCTGTTTTTCGTGGGTTTTTCTGGGATTGCACACGCGGAAAATGTCTACGACATGAAGTATCAGGGATACTTGTTAAAAGCACAGTTCTCACCCCCAATCCTGGATGAATCCGGCCCTTCTGGCCCAATCACCGATCCAATTCCGATGGCCCAGATTTCGAATGACAATCTGACCTTCAGTGGCGACGCCTATGTGTTGCTGGATAACCCTTACACCTTCAATCCATCCACGTGTTGCAGTGTGAATTTGGGAAATCAGGGCGGGTTTACCGTAACCTTTGATCAACCGGTCAATAGTGTTGGTCTGAGCATTTCTGCGCTTCGTTACAGTTACATCGACCTCATTGAGGATATCGGTAGTACCGACTCAACGGTTTCTGCCGTTTATAAGAACAGCGAAGGTGCAATCGTGGGCCAGAGCAGTGTGACTGCGAGTTGGCTGGGCGTGTTATATGACGATAACTGGCAATGGAATAACACATTCAACGGCCATGAAAGCGCGTTTGGCGTATCCAACGTCGAGGGTTTCAGCGAGATCACTTTCATGGTCGATGGTGGATATGGTGGCTTCTCGGGTAAGGGTTTCAGTTTCTCGGCACCCTTAAGCCTTGGCAGTACGGAGCTTTATTACAGCTACATCAATCCGGTTCCCGAGCCCGAGACCTACGCCATGCTGCTGTCCGGCCTGGGGCTGCTGGGGTTCCTGGCTAGGCGCCGTAAGAAGATAGGGCTTACAGACGCGTAGAAAAAAGCGAGGGATTCTCCTCGCTTTTTTGGCGCCTCGATTGTTTTGCGGCAGTACTGTCGATAATCGCCCTGGTTACTCTCTTCATTAGCGTCATCTTTAGTTGAGCATTCCTTCCGCTCAATGGCATTACGATACGATCGGCAAAATCCTCAATACCCTCTGTATCAGTCCCTGCTGCATGATGAGCTCCACGCAAACCATCGCGATACCTACTAGATCAAGGAGAACATCATGACTCGCAATACAACGACCGTCCGCCAGGTTCATCCCAACACATCAGGTGCCATGGCTTTGATTGTCGGCCAGCTCGTCCGCCTCGGCCTGCTGCACAAGGATCTCGACTATCATCTGCTACGCACTGCCATGGTGGTGATCTTCCTCTTTTTCGGTTACCAGAAGTGGTTCGATTACGAGGCGCAGGTACTCATCCCCTACATCAGCAATGGTCCGCTGATCTCCTGGATGTACCCGGTATTCGGCATACAGGGCGCGAGCTGGTTTCTCGGCGTGAGCGAATGGTTGTTCGGCGCCTTGCTGCTGCTCGGTTTCTGGAACCGCAGTGCCGGTATCCTCGGTGCGCTCGGTTCGGTAGTGACCTTCGTCCTGACCGTTACGATCATTCCCTTCATGCCCGATGGCTGGGCAGCCTCGGCCGGCGGCTTTCCGGCGATGACCGGCAACATCCCGTTCCTGATGAAGGATGTCGTACTGCTGGCGGTTTCCGTTTATCTGCTGAAGGAGGACGTGGCGCGCTGGTTCAGTGAAAGGTCTGCCTTCATCTGACATGCTGCGCAGTTACGATAAAAAAGCCCGCGATTGCGGGCTTTTTCCGTTATTCAGGTAACGCAGGAATTATTGTGTTTCCAGTTGTTTGAGCCAATCCGTAGGCGCATGGCCGACGCGCTTGGCGAACACACGGGCCAGCGCCGCCTGGCTTTGGTAACCGACAGCGGCCGCCACGCTCTTGATCGGCCGCCCGAGCTTCAGCAGATTCTGCGCGATCGACATGCGCCAGTCGGTCAGGTAGTCGAGCGGCGTGAGGCCGACGGCTTCGCGGAAGTTGACGGCGAAACGCGCGCGCGACATGCCGGCGACATCGGCCAATTCGTCCAGCGTCCAGGGATGCGCCGGACGCTCGTGCATGGCGTTTACCGCTTGCGCCAGGCGCGCATCGGCCAGCGCAGCGAAAATGCCGCCGCGTAGTTGGCCGCTGACCACGACATGGCGCAGCATCTGGATCAGGAAGTATTCGATGAGGCGGTCAAGCGCGGCCTGGCGGCCGAAGGCGTCGTCGAATGCCTCCTGGAACAGCAGCTCCAGTGTCGGCTTGACCGGGCTCATGTGGTCGAACGGCAGCACCAGCACCTCGGGCAGCGCCATCGCCAGCGGACTGCGCACCTTGATGCCAAGGTCGATGTAAGCGCACAGCAGTTCGCAGCGCTCGTCCACCGGCACCAGCGTGTGCGGGCACGGCCGCGGGAAAAACAGCACGCTGGGGCGATCAATGACCTGCGGCGGACCATTGCGTACCGTCATCGCCACTGCGCCCGACTTGAGAATGTGTACGTGCCCCGAGCGTTCGGCATCGTTGAAATCCACCAACTGGCATAAATCACCGCTGAAAAAGGATTGAGCCGATAGCGTGATCTGGCGCAAAAGCGGAGCGAGCTGATCCATTTCGATACTCCTGGTTAAAAACTCGATACCATCAGTATTGCCGAGTATCGCATGATGTCTCCAGCGCACCAAGCGCTACAACCAACCACTTAAAGGAGATTCATCATGGCCCGCATTCAACCTATCAACCGTAACGAAGCCACCGGTGCCGTCGCTGCCACGCTCGATGGCGTCAAGGCCAAGATCGGCGTCGTGCCCAACCTGTTTGCGACGTTCGCCCAGGCGCCGGCCGCACTCAATGGCTACCTGGCTTTTTCCGAAGCATTGACGCGCGGCCGTTTGACCGCAGCCCAGCGCGAAATGCTGGCACTTGCCATCGGCCAGGCCAACAGCTGCCAGTACTGCTTGTCGGCACATACGCTGCTCGGCAAGGGCGCCGGACTCGACGCCGCGGCAATCCGCGATGCGCGCAATGGCCGTGCCGATGATCCGTTGACCGACGCGCTGGCCAGTCTCGCCGTCAGTATCGTCAAGCAGCGCGGTGTGCTGTCCGATGCCGATATCGAGCGCGCTCGCGACGCCGGTGTCGACGACGGTCTCATCGTTGAAGTGATTGCGAATGTGGCGCTCAACACCCTGACCAACTACACCAACCACATCGCCGCCACCGACATCGACTTCCCGGTAGTCGCGCTATGAGTGC
>CBILOJ010000099.1:0-7317 GCA_966238525.1 uncultured Methylophilaceae bacterium
CCGATATCGGCATGACCGCCATAGACCGAATCGGACAGATAGTTGCCGGTAAAGCGCATCAACGGTTCGCTACCGGCGCGTTTCGGCACGATATTGATGGCGCCGCCGACACTGCCGCCAGGCGCCATGCCATTGAGCAAGGCACTGGGCCCCTTGAGCACTTCGATGCGCTCGGCCATTTCGACCGGTACGCGGTAATACGGCGACAATCCGTACATTCCATTAAGCGCCACATCCTGACTCGGTACCGGAAAACCGCGAATCGAGAAATCCTCATTGATGTTGGTGCGTGCGCTCGACAGCCGCACCGAGGGGTCGGCGATCAGCACGTCAGACAGACTGCGCGCCTGCTGGTCTTCGATGGTTTGCGCGGTGTAGCTCGTGATGTTGAACGGCGTATCCATGAAATCCTGGTTGCCGAGCAGACCGAGCTTGCTGCCGGAAGCAACCTGACCGCCGGCATATACGGGTGGCGGTGCACTGGAATCCAGCGCTGTTTCCGCAGTAACGGCAACTTCGGGCAAGGTTTCCGCCTTGCCTTCCCCTTCAGGCGCTTCCGCGGCGCCTGCTTGTGACGTGCCGGCCAAGCTCACACTCAGCGCAAAGCCAGCCGACAGCAAGGCTCGCGTCAGCAACGATAAAGCCGGCTCGGCTGACTGTATGCGGATTTCTTCCATGTTGAATTCTCTATTCATTATTTTGTATTCCCCATCATCTGGCGCTGGCTTTTGCCCACGCCGCCCCTGTCGTTGCCGCGGCAACATTTGTCTTGTGGTCAATCCCGAGCTGTTGCCCGTACGCCGGGCAAGAATCTCGGCAATGCAGTTTTCACCTGCCGGTCAGCAGGCTTATAAGCCCAAGTCCTACGGTGGCGCCGTTTGCGCAGCCAGATGACGATGCCGGTCAGCGACAGCATGGCGACAACAGCACCCATGACGGAAATCATGACGCGGCCCGGCAAGCCGAGAATGCGGCCCGAATGCAGCGGAAACTGCGCCTGCATGAAAATGTCGCCGGCACTGCCGGTGCCCGGCACCTTGGCGCCGATCGGCTGACCGCTCTGGCCGTCGAAATACAGCCACGGATTGCCAAGGCCGCCGTCGCCGTGATCGTTGTCCGGCGTGTAGAAGCCCACCCCCTAGATGCCGAACATCGGCGAATAGAAGATGCCACCGGCGGGAGTGGTCCAACCGCGCTTATCGGCTTCATTGCGCGCGATGGCCAGTACCTGCTCGCGGCTGACACCAGCAGCGATTGGCTCATCAAGTGGATTCGGTGTGCGTATAGAGAATGGGTCGGGCGTCAATGTCGAGAACTGCTCGACCAGCGGCCGCATGACCTGGTAATTCAGGTTCATGGCCACCGAGGTCACGGCCAGGATCAGCAGCAGCAACCAGACCCAGACGCCGCCCGAGCGGTGCAGGTCGAAATTGAGCGCATGGCCGCCCTTCTTCCAGCGGAAGACAAACGACTTGCGCCACACACTCCACTTGGGGAACGACAGCCACAGCGCCACCAGGCTGTCGAACACCCACACCAGCCCGACCACGCCCATGAACAACACGCCAAGTTCCAGTCCCCAGCCGTCGGGAATATGCATGCTGTAGTGCAGCTTGTAGAGGAACGGCAGCAGGTTCTCGCGCGTCAGCGAGATTTCGCCCCACATGCGCTGGCCCAGCAGCGTGCCGTCGACCGGGCTTACCGCCGCCTGGTTGTAATCGACTTCATGGGCCTTGCCGGTGGCGGGATCGAGGCGCGGCTCCAAGCTCATCTGGAAGCTGTGGCCGGGCTCGGTGTAGAGCGGCATGAAGCTCACCATCATACGCGGATCGGCTGCCTCCATGCGCTTCGCCAATTCCAGCGGCGGCAACGGCTTGCCCTCGCCTTCGAAATGGAACAGCTGCGGATTAAGCCATTCGTCGATTTCGTGATCCCATGAGATCACGGCACCGGTCAACCCCGAGATGAACAGGAACACCGCCGTGAACAGGCCCAGCCAGCGATGCAGCAGAACACCGAATGCCCGCATGCTAGAACTCCAGCGCCATGGTCAGCGTTAAAGTGCGCGGCGCGCTCAGCAAGCGCGAATACCGGTTCAATGGTGCCTTCTTCATAGCCGCTTACCAATAGTACGTAGCGCTGGCCAGGGCCTGCCGGCGCTGGCCGAGCCAACAATCGCCGCGCGCGATGCAGGTCGACACGTATTCCTTGTCGAACAAATTGCTGGCGTTGAGCGCATAGCGCCAGTTGCCGTGATCGAAACCGAGCATGGCATCGACCAGCGTGGCATCGGGCGTCTTCAGCGTATTGGTCGAATCCCAGGAAGAACCGATATAACGCACGCCCAAGCCAGCTCGGAAACCATCAACACCGTTGATGGCGAAGCGCTTGATGCCCCACACCGAAGCAAGATGCTCGGGAATCGTTTCCACCTGGTCGCCCACCTTCTCGTTAGGATTGTTGCTCTTGCTGTATTCGGCATCGGTATAGCTATAGGTGCCGATCAGATCGAAACGGTTGCCGAATGCCAGCAGCGCTTCAAGCTCGAGACCGCGCGTGCGAATCTCCCCTTGCTGCACCGAGAAATTCGGATTGACGGGGTCAAACGTCAGCCGATTGGTATCTCTCATGTCATAAATGGCAGCCATGAATCGGCTCCGCGTGCCTTCTGGCTGATACTTGACGCCGAGCTCCCACTGGTCGCCTTCCTGCGGGCTAAATAGCACACCATTCCGATCCGTGCCCTGCACCGGCAGGAAGGATTCCGCATAGCTGACATACGGCGCCCAGCCGTTGTCGAACACATAGGTCAGACCGTAGCGGCTCGTCGTCTGATAGTCCACCTGGGCATCGCTGCCCTCGGTCTTGTTCCGCGCACGGTCGCGACGCAGACCCAGAGTCGCTATCCAGTTGTCGAGCTTGATCTGGTCCTGCACATAGACGCCGACCTGCTGCTGCCGGGCCAGCGGGCGTTGGTAGGAAGCAACATTGGACATATCAACCGGGGCGTAGACGGGATCGAACACATCGATCGGGTTGCCTTGGGCGTTATCGCCATAGCCCGAAATCTGCTGGCGGAACCTGGCGTAATCCACCCCCATGAGCAGGGTGTGTTCGAAGTTGCCCGTGGCAAATTTAGCCTGCGCATTGGTGTCGACGTTGAAAGTCTTGGCGTCCGATTTCGAGGCATCGACATAACGGTTGATGATGCGTTGGTTCGGATCGATGAACGGATTGGCACCGCCGGTGAATGAATTCACGTACAGGCTGCGATAGCTGTTTTCGCTTGAGGTGTAGCGCAAGTTCTGACGCACGGTCCAGGTGTCGTTGAACGCATGCTCGAAAGCCCAGCCGATCTGGTTGGATTCGGTGTCGTACTTGTCGAAATCGGGATCGCTGAGGAAGGTGTCGTAGTCGATCTTGCCGTTAGGATTGGGCCGCAGCACGCCGGACCATGGCAGGAATTGTGGCGTCGAACGGCCGTCGTCACGCTGGTACTGCGCCAGCAAGGTCAGCGAGGTATCGTCGTTTGGCTTCCAGGTCAGCGATGGCGCCAGTACCAGGCGCCGGTTATCGGCGTGGTCGACCTGGGTATCGTTGTAGCGCGTCAGTGCCACCAGGCGATAAAGCAGCGTGCCGTCCTCGTTGATCGGGCCGGTCGTATCGAGCCGGATCTGCCGATGATTGTAGTTACCGAGGATGATGCCCATCTCATGGGCGGCCTCTTCCTGCGGGCGCTTGCTGACGAGATTGACGATGCCGCCGACGCCACCCTGACCGTAAAGCATGGACGACGGACCGCGCAGGATTTCAACGCGTTCCAGCGTGTACGGATCGACGCGCGTGGTTTCCGTGTAGTAGTTGTTGAGCGCGCGCAGGCCGTTGAGGAATTGCGTGGCGGCGTTGCCGCGCACCGCATAACTTTCGCCGCGCGAATCGAGGCCGTACTGGTCGGCAACGACGCCGGCGCTGTAGCGCAGAATCTCTTGTACCGACTGCGCCTGTTGATCTTCGATCTGATCAGACGTGATTATGGAAATCGATTGCGGCGTCTCGAGGATGGAAGCGTCGGTCTTGGTGCCGATCAAAGTGCGTTTGGCCACGTAGCCATCCACCTCGCTAAGTGCCGTTTCCGTCTCGCCGCCGGCGCTGACCTGTACTTCAGGCAAGGTCTCTGCCTGTACCCTGGCTTCGTCAGCTGCATACGCTGGTACAACAAGATATGGCGCCGCAAGCGCCAGCGGCATCCCTACCAGCGCCATCCTTACTGCCCGATCAATACTCATTCTTATGCTTCCCTTGTTATTTGCAATTTTCGTAATTGTAAACGCAAATAAGAATGATTATCAATAATGAATTATTCAAGACCAGCACTCATGCCTATCGAGCAGTGAAGAAACACAAGCAGAAAAGAAAGGGCCGTAAGCAAATCAAGCTTACGGCCCTTATTATCCCAACAGGGAGATTTGGGGAATTATGCCGTCAGGGCAGATGCTTCCTCGTCGGATATCGCTTCGGCGACCTCAACAGGGTGCAATGGCCATTGCCAATGCCCGGACTCAGAATCGAGCAGCTGGTTGAAATGCAGGCCGATACGTTCGATCAATGCGGCATCGGCTATACGATCGAGCCCGCGGTTGGGCTTGCCGTGATAGTCGCCGGCATAGGTCAGCACCGCTTCAACCGACTGCGCCCGCTCATACAGACTCTTGATCAGTTGGCATTCGCTGCCAGCCGGCCCGTTCCGCCGAATGGCATACAAAATGCCGAGCGCGGCACCGAATTCCAGCATGGGCGTGGCAATGCCGTGCTTGGCAGCAAGATCGATACTGCCGAGGATCCGCTCGCGGCGCTGCAGCTTGCGCATGGGGTCGCGGCCGATACGGCTGCAGGGATCCTTGAAGGAGGCCTTGCAGCGCTTGATGAAGCTGTTGACGAACGAGGTATTGATATATTCCGATAGCGCCGGGTTTTCGCGCAGCATGGCCGGCTTGATTTCCTCGTTGATCAGGCGCTTCACCAGCGTCACCACCCGCTCGTCTCCCATGCCCTGGCCGACGGTCTGATAGCCAAGCAGGCTGGAATACCAGGCGATGATGGCATGGGTGCCATTCAGCAGCTTGTTCTTGATCGTCTGGATCTCGGCGATGTTGTCGACCGTGTGGACTTGGCGCAACCGCTCCAGCACCGGGCTGCCCTTCTCCGCATATAGCGGCATGTCGGGCCCGCTGTCGAACAAGGTCACATTCAATTTGTTCAAGGCCTTGGACAGACGGGAGGCATGATTCAGGCGGCTGGCCATGGCCTGGACGCTGAATTCCCCCGACGACAAGGGAACGAGCTCGTCCGGCGAGGAACCATCAGCAGTTGCTGCCTTGTTCAACGTGCGCTTTTCAAAACTACCGAAATTAATCCTGACCTGCTGCAAGAGAATTTCTTTCGGTATTTTTGACACGATGCGATTGACCACCGTCTCGCTGAAATGCACTTTGCCCAGAATCTCGTCCGCGATGGCTGCCGATTCCAGGCGCACCAATGCCTCTTTGACCTGTTTGCGTACGAAAGCCGCGCCGGCAATCTTGTTGAGCACGATCAACAGGGTCAGCGGCTGCGAATGCTGTTTGAAACGCGCGATCAAGCCTTTCGCAATCAAGCCTGCCTGCTGCTTGATTGCCGATTCTGGCAGGCTGAGGCCAATGATTTCAGAAACGGTATACATCTCGCACATTGCCGCTTCGTCGGCACTGTCGATAAGGCGTACATGATCTATGCTCTGGCCAAACGCCAGGTTGCTGTAATGGACATTGAATTTGCCGAAGGCATTGACCAGTTCACGCAAGGTCGCGTTGCCGGTGGCGCCGATGATTTCCATCGGCCGGGTATACCCGTCCCAATGAGAAAATATCTGCGTCAGGTAACCGCCGCCGATCGCACCGAAGCCATGAATGCCGGCCTTGACATGATTGAGCGCCTGCGGAAACGGTTCCGCCAGCTTGGGCATGGATAGATTGGGCGTGCACTTCACCAGATCGCTCAAAAATTCCGTCATGCTGTCGTAGGCCTGAAACGCCTTCTGCTTGATTTCCGGTCTTGGTTCCTTGATGTCCTTGATCAGGATCGGCAGTCCCCCGGCTCCGGCTGCCGACAGCAAGCCATTTTCCGAATCCTCGAACATCAGGCAGCGCTCGGACTGGCAGTTCAATTCGCTCGCGGCCGTCAGGAAAATCTCCGGATGCGGCTTGCCGCGCTTCACTTCATCCCCGCACACCGTGATATCGAAATACTTCATCACGTTGGCATTGATCAGGTACTCCTCGGCAATGGCGCGACGGCTGGAGGTGGCCACCGCCATCAGCAAGCCGTTCTTCTTCAAGCGCTCCAGCACTTCATTGAGGCCGTCCTTGATCGGCACGCCATGCTTGCGCACGTGCGTAAGCTCGAGCTCGTCCGCGCGCTTGCGAATCTCTGCATAGGGGTAGTGGTCGCCATAACGGCTTTTGGCCAGCTCTTCCGCTTTGCGGGCGCTGAGGCCGAGTGAGCCGATCAAAACGTCATCGCTGATGGTTTGGCCGAAGAGTTCGGCAGATGCCTGGCGGATGGTGGTAAAACGAAGTCGTTCGGTATCGAACATGGTGCCGTCCATGTCAAAGATGGCGGCCTGGATTGTTTTTTCTTTTAAAATCATTACTTACGTCCTTCAAATTAAGAATGTCTGAGATTTCACCTCGGGATGAAAAAATAGGTTGGGGGACTAAATACCATAACATACTGTGCAACCCCTACCGCCCAGGCTGGGGTAAGCATGGCGGCGTCGGCTGCAGCAATTGCCAGTAAAAACAATACGCAGGCAGGCGCAAACGGTGACGAGGCCTGTCTTTCCATCCATGGAAAATGCCCGGGAAGCACAGCCCCATGTTGTGCTGGGCGTGCATCATCAAGAAACGCAGCCGGGCCAGCGCAAGGCCATGGCCGGACAAATAAGCTGATTGCGTGGGGAACAAGCAGGTAAAATAGCGCTTTTGCCCGCTTCACCGCTTCATATGTCCAATTTCAACGAAGAAATCCGCCACCGCCGTACATTCGCCATCATTTCCCACCCCGACGCCGGTAAGACCACGCTGACGGAAAAGCTGCTGTGGTTCGGCGGCGCGATCCAGGTTGCAGGCGAAGTGCGTGGACGCAAGGCGGCGCGCCATGCCACCTCGGACTGGATGGAGCTGGAAAAGCAGCGCGGGATTTCGGTGACCTCTTCCGTCATGCAATTCCCCTATCGCGAGCACATGATCAACCTGCTCGATACGCCGGGCCACGACGACT
>CBILOJ010000100.1:0-7261 GCA_966238525.1 uncultured Methylophilaceae bacterium
CGCCGGTCAGTTCCATGGTGATGCCGCGCGACAGGAAGGCGGCAAAGCTCTGTCCTGCGGTGCCCGCCAGCTTCACCGTGATGGTGTCGTCAGGCAGGCCGGTACGGCCATAGCGCTGCGCCACCTGATTGGACAGCATGGTGCCGGCCGTACGGTTGGTGTTGACGATGGGCGTCTCGATGACGACCTTCTCGCCGTGCTCCAGCGCCGATTTGGCCGACTCGATCAGCTTGTTGTCGAGGGCGCGCTCGAGGCCGTGCTCCTGCAGCTCGCTATGGCGGCGCGAAACGTTGGCATCCATGTCGGGCTGGTAGAAGATCTTGCTGAAATCGAGCCCGCTCGCTTTCCAGTGGTCGATGCCGGACTGCATGTCGAGCAGGTCGGCACGGCCGATCAGGTCGTCGAACTTCCTGATGCCCATACCGGCCATGAGCTCGCGCACTTCCTCGGCGACAAAGAAGAAATAGTTGACCACGTGCTCGGGCTGGCCGGTGAATTTCTTGCGCAGCACCGGATCCTGGGTGGCGACGCCGACCGGGCAGGTGTTGAGGTGGCATTTGCGCATCATGATGCAGCCTTCGACCACCAGCGGCGCCGTGGCGAAACCGAATTCATCGGCGCCGAGCAGCGCGCCGATCAGCACGTCGCGACCGGTCTTCATCTGGCCGTCGACCTGCACGACGACGCGGCCGCGCAGGCGGTTCAGTACCAAAGTTTGTTGAGTCTCGGCCAGGCCCAGCTCCCACGGCGTGCCGGCATGCTTGATCGACGACAGCGGCGAAGCGCCGGTGCCGCCGTCATGGCCGGCAACGACGATGTGGTCCGATTTGGCCTTGGCGACGCCGGCGGCGACGGTACCGATGCCGGTCTCCGACACCAGCTTGACCGAGATCGAAGCTTGGGGATTGGCGTTCTTGAGGTCGTGAATCAGCTGCGCCAAGTCCTCGATCGAATAGATGTCGTGGTGCGGTGGCGGCGAAATCAGGCCGACGCCCGGCACCGAGAAGCGCAGCTGGGCAATGTAGGGACTGACCTTGTGGCCCGGCAGTTGCCCGCCCTCGCCCGGCTTGGCGCCCTGCGCCATCTTGATCTGGATCTGGTCGGCGCTGGCGAGGTACTCGGCGGTGACGCCGAAACGGCCCGAGGCGACCTGCTTGATCCGGGAGCGCATGGAATCGCCCCGCTTGAGCGCGATGTCCTTCTCGATGAGACTGGTGCCGATGACGGCCGCCATGCTGCTGTCCTGCGCCAGCGGGATGAAGCGCTTGGGATCCTCGCCGCCTTCGCCGGTGTTCGATTTGCCGCCGATGCGGTTCATGGCGATCGCCAGCGTTGCATGGGCCTCGGTCGAGATCGAGCCGAGCGACATGGCGCCGGTGGCGAAGCGCTTGACGATGGCCGAAGCGGGTTCGACTTCTTCCAGCGGCACCGGCGCGCCGGCGGGCTTGATCTCGAACAGGCCGCGCAGCGTCATGTGGCGGCGCGTCTGGTCGTTGATGAGCCTGGCATACTCTTTGTAGGTTTCCAGAGCATTGGTGCGCGTGGCGAGTTGCAGCTTGGCAACGGATTCCGGCGTCCACATGTGTTCTTCGCCGCGTACGCGGAAGGCATATTCGCCGCCAGGGTCCAGCGTGTCCTCGAGTGCCGGATCGCTGCCGAACGCGGCTTGATGCAGGCGCAGGCTTTCCTGTGCGACTTCACGCAGGCTGATGCCCTCGATATTGGTCGCGGTGCCGGTGAAGTAATGTGCGACGAATTCGCTGTTGAGACCGACGGCTTCGAAAATCTGGGCGCCACAATAGGATTGGTAGGTCGAAATGCCCATCTTGGACATGACCTTGTACAGGCCCTTGCCGATGGCCTTGACGAATTTCTTGTGGCCTTCGGCGCCGTCGGCGGTGATGCCATTGATGGTTTCGAACGCCAGCCATGGGCAGAGCGATTCAGCACCATAACCGGCGAGCAGGGAGAAATGATGCACTTCGCGCGCCGAGCCGGTATCGACGACGAGGCCGGTGTCGGTACGCAAACCGGCGCGTACCAGGTGCTGGTGCGTGGCGGAACAAGCGAGCAGTGCCGGGATGGCCACGCGTTCCTCGCTGACGGCGCGATCCGACAGGATGAGCAGGTTGAAGCCGTCGCTGACGGCTTGCTCGGCGGCACGGCACAACGCCTCGACCGCGGCGGCCATGCCTTGTTCGCCTTGGCCGGCCGGATAGGTCATGTCCAGCGTCAAGGCGCGATAGCGGTCTTGCGTCAGCGCCGAGATCGATTTGAGTTGTTCGAGCTCGTCGGGCAGCAGCACGGGCTGGCTCGCTTCCAGACGCAGCGGCGGATTGGTTTCTTCGATGCCGAGCAGGTTGGGTTTGGGGCCGATGAAGGTCACCAGCGACATCACCAGTGCTTCGCGGATCGGGTCGATCGGCGGATTGGTGACCTGCGCGAACAACTGTTTGAAGTAGCTGTAAAGCAGTTTGGGCTTGTTCGACAGCACCGGCAGTGCGCTGTCATTGCCCATGGAACCTGCGGCTTCCTCGCCATTGGCGCTCATGGGCTGCAGGATGAACTTGAGGTCTTCCTGCGTGTAGCCGAACGTTTGTTGCAGATCGAGCAGCGGCGCGCCGAGTTCGAGCGTGCCTTCGACCTTGGGCAGGTCGTCGAGGCAATAACGCGATTTCTCCACCCATTCGCGGTAGGGTTTGGCCTGGGCCAGCTGCTGCTTGATTTCTGCATCGTCGATGATGCGGCCCTGCTCCATGTCGATCAGCAGCATCTTGCCGGGCTGCAGGCGCCACTTCTTGATGATGCGCTCCTGCGGGAAGGTCAGCACACCCATTTCGGACGCCATCATGACGTGATCATCATCGGTGACGAGGTAACGCGCCGGACGCAAGCCGTTGCGGTCGAGCGTTGCGCCTATCATGCGGCCGTCGGTGAAGGCGACAGCGGCGGGGCCGTCCCACGGTTCCATCAGCGCGGCGTGGTATTCGTAGAAAGCGCGGCGTTCCTCGTCCATGAGCGGGTTGCCGGTCCAGGCTTCGGGAATCAGCATCATCATCGCGTGCGGCAGCGAATAGCCGCCGGCCACCAGCAGTTCGAGTGCATTGTCGAACGCAGCGGAGTCGGAAACGCCTTCGGCGATCAGCGGCCACACCTTTTCCAGGTCTTCGCCGATCAGCGCGGAGTGCATGGCGCTGTGACGCGCCGCCATCCAGTTGACGTTGCCCTGCATGGTATTGATTTCGCCGTTGTGGGCGATCATGCGGAACGGGTGCGCCAGATCCCAGGCCGGGAAGGTGTTGGTCGAGAAGCGCTGGTGCACGAGCGCCAGTGCCGAAACCATGCTCTCGTCAGCGAGGTCGCGGTAGTAGGTGCCAACTTCGTTGGCCAGCAGCATGCCCTTGTATACGATGGTGCGGCTCGACAGCGAGGGCAGGTAGAACTGCGCCGGATCTTCGAGCTTGAGCGCGGTAACGGCATGTTCGATACGCTTGCGGATGATGAACAGCTTGCGTTCGAAGCCGTTCTGGTCAGCGACATTCGTGCCCTGGGCGATGAAAACCTGGCGCATGACCGGTTCGACTGCGCGCGCGGCGTCGGCGATGTTGCTGTTGTCGCGCGGCACGTCGCGCCAGCCCAGCAGCACTTGCGCTTCTTCCCGCACGATTTTTTCGATGATGGCTTCGCAGGCACTGCGCGCTGCGGCCGACTGCGGCAGGAAGGCAGTGCCACAGGCATAGGCGCCGGCGGCCGGCAGCGTAATGCCGAGCTTGGTCGCTTCCTGACGCATGAAGGCATCGGGCATCTGGATCAGAATACCGGCGCCATCGCCGAGCTTGGGGTCGTAGCCGGTCGCCCCGCGGTGGGTCAGGTTGGCCAGGATTTGCAGGCCCTGTCGCACGATGGCGTGGCTTTTCTGGCCCTTGATGTGCGCAATGAAGCCGACGCCGCAAGCATCATGCTCGCTGGCCGGATTGTACAAGCCCTGCTGCGCAGGCCTGGTGAAAGTTGCTGGTGTCGCCAAACTGTTGCCCCTGTCCATATATGTCCTCTGACCCTTGCATGCTCCTGCGGATCGAGGGAATCCACACGATGCCACCGCCCTTCCGGACAGAATTCACGGATGGACGCAGAAAAAAACGGAACCTTCAATGTTACCGTTAAAGGGTTATGAGTTCAATCACATAGCGCAAAAAACACGCCAGCGTTCAGGATGAGATGCGGCGGTCCGGTCCTGTAACGAGACCGGTCGGCGTTTTACGCGGCGAATGCCTTTTTTGCGGCGGCAATAGTGAATTCAATGTCGGCGTCGCTGTGCGCCGCGGAGACGAAGCCGGCTTCAAAGGCGGATGGCGCCAGATAGACACCCTGCTGCAGCATGGCGTGAAAGAAATGGTTGAACGCCTGCTTGTCGCACTGCATGACTTCCGAGTAGCTGGTGGGCACGCGTTCGCTGAAATAAAGACCGAACATGCCGCCGACATGTTGCGCGCAGAACGCAATGCCGGCGTCGCGTGCAGCGGCCGTCAAGCCTTCGGTCATCTTGCGCGTCTGCGTTTCCAGCGCCTGGTGGAAGCCGGGCTGGCGAATCTGTTGCAGTGTGGCGAGACCGGCGGCGACCGCCACCGGGTTGCCGGACAAGGTTCCCGCCTGGTACACCGGCCCCAATGGCGCCAGTTGAGCCATGATGTCGCGGCGTCCGCCGAAGGCGCCCACCGGCAGGCCGCCGCCGATGACCTTGCCCAGCGTGGTGAGGTCGGGCGTGATGCCGTAGCGTTGCTGGGCGCCGCCGAGCGCGACGCGGAAGCCGGTCATGACTTCGTCGAAAATCAACACGGTGCCGGCCGCAGTGCAGCAGCTGCGCAGCGTTTCGAGGAATGCCTGCTCGGGCGCGATGAGATTCATGTTGCCGGCCACGGGCTCGACGATGACGCAGGCGATTTCGTCGCCGATCTGGCGGAACAGGGCATCTACGGCCGCACTGTCGTTATAGGACAGCGTCAGCGTATGCGCGGCGACATCGGCGGGTACGCCGGCCGAACTGGGCTGGCCGAAGGTCAGCGCACCGGAACCGGCCTTGACCAGCAAAGCATCGGCATGGCCGTGATAGCAGCCTTCGAACTTGAGTATCTTGCTGCGGCCGGTGAAACCGCGCGCCAGTCGAATCGCGCTCATGGTGGCTTCGGTGCCGGAACTGACCAGGCGCACTTGCTCCATGCTGGGCACGAGCTGGGTCAAGAGTTCTGCCATTTCCAGCTCGAGTGCGGTCGGTGCGCCGAATGACAGGCTGTCGGCAGCAGTCTTCTGCACCGCTTCGATGACGGCCGGGTGGGCATGGCCCAGAATCATCGGGCCCCAGGAGCCGACATAGTCCACGTATTCCTGGCCGTCTTCGTCCCATAGCCGCGAGCCTTTTCCGCGCTTGAAAAAGACCGGTGTGCCGCCGACCGAGCCAAAGGCGCGCACGGGCGAGTTGACGCCGCCTGGAATCAGGCTTTGCGATTTTTCGAATAGTTGCTGGTTTCTGGACATGATGTTCGCCTACTGGAATAGGGTGGAAAACCGCACCGCTGCCTGCTGCACGTCGGCGGCGCAGAATAGTGCTTGGATGACGGCGACACTGTCGGCGCCTGCCGTGACGGCGAGCTGGGCGTTATCAACGGTAACGCCGCCGATGGCAATGACAGGTACGGTAAGTTCGCGCGCAGCGCGCGTCAACAGCGCCAGCGGAGCCTGTACCGCATCGGGCTTGGTGCTGGAGCCGAAGCAGCTGCCAAAGGCGACATAGTCGGCGCCTTGCGCCTGCGCCGCTTGCGCCCGTTCGAAGCGGTCGTAGCAGGAAACGCCGAGCCACTTGCCGGCAAGCGCCTGGCGCGCCTGCGTGATATCGCCGTCGTCACCGCCGAGATGCACGCCGTCGGCGCCTATAGCCAGGCAGAGGTCGAGATGGTCGTTGATGATGAGCGGTACGCCGTAGCTTCGACATAGCGTCAGCAGCCGGCTGGCCTGCTCAGTGCGTAATGCGGTATCGGCGTTTTTGTTGCGGTATTGCACGAGCGCTGCGCCGCCGTCGAGACTGGCTTGGACCAGTGCGCACAGACGCGCCGTATCGTCGAGGTCGGGCGTGATGGCGTAAAGGCCGCGTATCCTGGCCCGTTCAGGCATCCGCATCTTCGTCGCGGGCCCAGAACAGCCGGTCGGGAATGTACTGCCCCATACCCGGCCGAAAACCGGCCTTGAGCGTTTGCCAGGTGTATTCCTGGGCTTCGGCTACCGCTTCTTCCATGGTCAGGCCGTGTGCAATGCAGGCGGCAATGGCCGAAGTCAGCGTGCAGCCGGAGCCATGATAGCTGCCAGGCAGGCGTTCCCAGCTGTAATTGCGGATGAAGCCGTTTTCGCCGTAAAGGCTGTTGACCACTTCGGGCGAGCGCTCGTGGGTGCCGGTAATGAGTACGTATTCGGTGCCGAGGTCGAGCAGGCGCTCGGCGCTGATATCGAGCGAACTGCTGGCAACTTCGTCTTCCGGGAAGGCCAGGCGGCGCGCTTCCAGGCTGTTGGGCGTGATCAGGGTGGCCTGCGGGAACAGCAGGTCTATCATGGCGGCCTGCATATCTTCGTTGGCCAGTTCATCGCCGCGACCGGAAGAAAGTACGGGATCGATCAGGAGCGGTGTATCGGGGTAATCTGCCATGATCTCGGCGATCACGGCGATATTTTCCACGCTGCCGAGCATGCCGAGCTTGAAGGCCGCCACTTCCATGTCTTCGAGAATGGCGCGCGCCTGCTCGTTGACCCAGTCGGCATCGAATACCATGACGTTGTCCACACCCACCGTGTCCTGCACCGTGATCGCCGTTACCACGGACAGCGGGTGACAGCCGATGCTGGCCAAGGTCAGGATATCGGCTTGCAGGCCGGCGCCGCCGCTCGGATCGGTGGCGGCGAAGGTCAGGACTGCTGGGGGCATGGGATTCATCGGTTCGGTATCGGACTGCTGAGGCAGGTTTGCGTTAAATTACGTGAGGCGCTTTCGCCTGAGCAAGCAGGCAAATTGCTAAAATGCTATTTTAGCTTAAATTCTTACGAGAGAGATGGAAGCGGAAGTCATGAAAACCTGGATTTGCAATATATGCGGATGGATTTACAACGAGGCCGAAGGCTGCCCCGAAGATGGCATTGCGCCCGGCACCAAGTGGGAAGACGTGCCGGTCAACTGGACCTGTCCCGAGTGCGGCGCCCGCAAGGAAGACTTTGAAATGGT
>CBILOJ010000101.1:0-7154 GCA_966238525.1 uncultured Methylophilaceae bacterium
ACGAATGGCACGTCGAAACCGGCGGCTATCTCGAAAGCCTCAATCTGCGGTAGCGTTCGGCCTGTGCGCGCCGATACGGCAAATGGTACTCAAGTTGTCGTAGGGTGGATCAGTGCAGCGTAATCCATCACTCGAAAGAAGCTCTTGAGCGCAGATCGGGATGAGAGTGAGATGCGGCGGATAACGCCTGCGACTCATCCGCCCTACGCTTGCTGGCTGCTGCAACTTATCCGGAATTGACCCGCCGTGAGCACCTGGCCAGCCGCCAGCCGTTCCATGTGGCAAGTGCCGGCGCTACTGCTTAATGCCTGGATGACTGCGCCGGTGCGGGATAAAGCGTATTCAAGCCATCGATCTTGATCAGGGTAGCCGCCGCCATGACGCGCGGCGACGAAAGTGCAACTGCAATCCAGAGCGCGGCGCCCGCCACTTGAACTATCTTGAGTGCCATAAGAATTCCCTATGATTGAGTCCATGACAGCTCGATCGCATGGACCGGTACGGGAATTATATGAAAACGGGATGACTTCCGCATGACGACGACGTTGCAGAATTGCTACAACCACGGCAAACGCAATGAGAGTCTCACCTGCAGGCAATGCCACGGCCCTTTCCATCCCAGGTGCCGCTAACCTCCGCAGCTTGTTTTATTGCAGCACCGGCCGGTTGCGGGCCGCATCGCCGGCTTTATCCTGGTCTTTGTCGAGCAGCTCGGCTGCGCTGAGCCCCTCGCGGTAAATGAATTTCCACTGCGCATAGCTTTTCTTGTCGGCAAAATCGCGATCCAGCTCGTCACTGCCGAAACCGCTGCGCTTCAACGGTATGCCGCGGGCGCGGCTGTAAACGCCGGCAATGCGGCCATCGCGCGTGCGCACCAGCCCCCACTCGCCCGAAGCCGTCATCGGGTCGGGCCACGGCTTGCGCAAATGGCGCTTGATGGTGGGATAGCGCGGGTCGCGCAGCAGGTCGGCCAGCTTTTGCGGATACTGCTTGGCACCGCCGGGGGCAGCATTGTAGTAGCTGCCGATTGCCGCGATGTATTGCTGGCCGACATAGAGCAGTTGCCGCTCCTTCAGGCGCTGCTGCTGCATTTCCGACACGGCGGCGGCACCGGTCAGTGCAAGCGCGACCAGCATCACGGCGAACAGCACGCCAAAATAGGTGTAACCGCGATGGATGCGCAGGCCGGGCATGGTTTACCAGGACTGGTAAGGCGTGCCGTCGCGGCTCACGCCTTCGGCGCCGCTGGTAATGTCGTACATGCCCGGGACATTGGGATCGGGATGGGCGACGGCGAGCCAGGTATCGCTACGCTCGGTAATCGGGTCGACCGGTATGCGCTTGAGATAGCGCTTGGCCACCAGCTCGTTGAGATTATCGGGATAGCGGTTGCGATCGCCATGAAACTGGCCGATGGCCTCGCGCATGACGGCCAGGTCCTGCTTCAGGGCGGTTTCGCGCGCCTGCTCCACGCTGCCGAAATAGCGCGGGGCGACGATGGCCAGCAACGTGCCGATGATGGCCATCACCACCATGAGCTCGATCAGCGTGAAACCGCGTGTGCCGTGTCTAGCCATGGTCACCATTCGCGGTAGGGCGTGCCGTTGAGGGCGGTATCGGGCGACAGCGAATAGACGTCATAGACATCCTTGCCGGCTTTGGGCTTGTCGTAATCGCTTTCGTAGCTGCGCTTGCCCCAGGTGTCTTCGGCCTTGGCTTCGGGGTCGGGGTAAAAGGGATCGCGCGGCAACCGCCGCAGGAAGAAGATTTTTTTCTTCTTTTTCTCTTCAGGCTTCTGCAAGTCGATGTTCCTGCCGCCGGCATTCTTCTCGGCCACCTCCTCCACGCCTTTGTAGAGCACCTCCAGACTGGGCGGATAGCCGGTGGTATCCGCCTTGCGCTCGACCTTGCCTGCGTCCGCCGCCTGTTTGTAGGCGTCTATCGCCTGGCGGATTTCCTGCAAGGCAGCGCGCAGCTCCTGTTCCTGCTGCCGCTTGTGCGTGAACTCCAGGAGCGGCGCGGCCATGCCGGCCAGCAGGCCCAGAATCGCCAGGCTGATCAGCAGTTCGATCAGGGAGAAACCGCGTTCGCGGCGCATACGATAGGTCAGGCTCTGCACGTCGATGCTTTCCCGCTATTGCGTGCCTACCGGTTCGCCCAGCGGGGCTACCGTGCCGGGCGGATAGGAGAGATTGGGGCCGGTATCGTAATCGCCGGGCTCCGGCACCGAAGGCTCGTCGCGTGGCGCGGGCTGGGGCGGCGGCGCCTGCGGTACCGGTTGCGGACGCGTATCCTCCATCGTCTCCGTCGGCGCGGTATTCATTTCGCTGCCCGCCGGTTGCTGGATGACGGCGCTCGGCCGCATGTTGAGCGGCGTGCTGCGCAAGGCAGTGCCGCCATAGAATTCGCTATCGTCGGCACTGGGGCGTTGCAGGTTGCGCACCACGTGCGGCGTGATCAGGAGCACGATTTCGGTCCTGGCCTCATCCTTGCGCGGATTGGAAAAGAGGCGGCCGATGATCGGCAGGTCGCTGAGACCAGGCACTTTGCGGATGGTGTTGCGATCCTCGTCGCTGATGAGACCGGCCAGCACCTGCGTTTCGCCGTCGTCCGACATCAGCACGGTGCTGGTGTTGCGCGTGCCTATGGTCGGGAAATCCGAACCCGCGATGAACGTCGCGTTGCTGACTTCGAGGCTGATACGGATGGAGACCTCGTTGTTCAGCATCACGCGCGGTTCCACATCGAGCTTGAGGCCGACATCGAGATAATTGGCCGACTGGCCGATGAAACTGTTGTTGCCGGCGCCTATGGTGGTGACCGGGATCGGGATCTTGTCACCGATATGGATCTTGGCCTTCTCGCGGCTCCTGACGCGGATACGCGGATTGGCCAGCAAGTTGCTCTCGCCATCCTGGCGCAGCAGGCGGATGGCCAGCCCGGGCGATACACCGACACGCGCACGGTTGATGCCGCGGAAATCCTCCAGCGTCAGCGCATTATCGGCAATACCGTCGCCATCGTTGTCGGTGCCGCCGTTGTTATCCGTGCCATTGATGCTGCGCTCGGACAGCAAGGTCAGCGTATCGGGGAAGACGATACCGATATCGCTGAGCTCGCTGCGACGGATTTCCAGGATGACGACATCAAGCAGCACTTCGGGATCGGGCTGGTCCTCGTCGTTGATCAGCTTCTGTATGCTCTGTATCTGCTCATAGGTCGCCTTGAGGCTGATCATGTTGAGCTTTTCGTCAATGAATACGTCCTTGATCGGCAGCAGGGCCTTGATCAGGGCCGCCGTCTGCTTGGCATCGGCATGGTTGAGATAGAACGAACGCAGGATCAGGTCGTCGTACTGCGGCGACTTGCTGATCGGGTAGATCAAGAGCGAATTGTCGGTCAGCACCTTCTTGCCGAGCTGGTGCATGAGCAGCAGGAAATCGATGACCTCCTCCACCGAAGCATCCTTGACGAAGACCGAAGCACGCAAATCGGAGCGCACACCGGGATCGAGAATGATGTTGACGCCGCTGGTGCGCGAGATGACCTCGAAGATGCTGCGCAGATTGGCATCGCGGAATTCCAGCGTCACCGTATCCGAACCGCTGGGATTGAGCTTGCGCGGCGTCACCAGGTCCTTGGCCGTTTTGGTCTCCAGGGTTTTATACAGCAGACGCGCCGATGGGTGGTCCGGGTTTTCGATCAAAACCTGGCGCAACAGCCGCTGCGCCTCGTCGGCCTTGCCTGCGCCGAGCAAGGCATTGGCCTGCTCCACCTGCGCATTGTGACGCAGCGCCGTGTCGATCTTCTCCAGACCATTGCGCGCCCGCGGATTGCCTCGATCCAGCCGCAGCACTTCGTTGTAATGACTGCGCGCGCTATCGTAATTGCCGTTCTTGAGCGCCGCATCGGCCATGACAAATTCATTGTTGATGCGCTGGTAGCGCTCGTTGAATACACGGATCCTGGCCTGCCGGTCATCCGGGTTCTTTTCCAGCGCAAGCTCTGCGGCGGTTTTTGGCGTGCCGTCGGCCGCCGTTGCAGCCGGCTCGGCCGTTTTATTGGTGGCACACCCCATCAGCAGGCCCAGGCACAGCAACACAATGCCGTATTCTGATTTCATCTTGTGGTTCCAATATTGAGTGTCTGTTTTTGCGCCAGCGGCAAATAAGTGAATTCCAGCAGCGGCGGA
This sequence comes from uncultured Methylophilaceae bacterium, assembly GCA_966238525.1. GTDB lineage: Bacteria > Pseudomonadota > Gammaproteobacteria > Burkholderiales > Methylophilaceae > CBILOJ01. The sequence goes on from CBILOJ010000101.1 coordinate 4,193, forward strand.
TCGATCGCATCGACGCGGTATTGGCCGTCGAGCACCTCGCCGGCACGGGCAATATAGGGTTTGCCATTACGCGTGAGGAACACGCTCAGTTGCCCCTGCTCGGCCATCTTCCCCATGTAGGTGTAAGGCAGCGGCGGTGCCATCGGTGGCGGTGGCGGTGCCATGGCCGCAGATGCCGCGCGCGAGGCCGCGGCCTGCGGCGGCGGCTCGATGTGAAACAGGTCGCGTGGCCGGTCCTGCAGAGCGATGCGCGGTTGCGGCAACAGTGCTGTCGCCAGCACCGTCCGTGCAGAAGTTTTTGCGGCCGGCCCGGCAGCATCGCCGCTTACCGCAGAAACCGTGTCCGGTGTTGCGCTATCCTCGGGCGGCGGCGCGAGCACGGCGGCCAGGGCCGTCGCCAGTAGCCCGCCGTAGATCAAACCCTGACGCAGGCGCGGCTTCATGCGGCATTCCTCGTGTGCGTCATGGCGCATCCCGGAAATAGAGACCGAGCTCGATCTTCGCTTCCAGCATGTGCACATTGTCGCTGTAGCGCTGCAGCTCGATCCCCTCAAGCGCCGCATTGGGCAGGGTGCGCAACAGTTCGGCCAGGTAGACGCGCAGTGCCGGATAGTCGGTGACCAAGCCGTAACTGATGCCGTAACGCTGCAGCGGCGTGCCGCTCACGCGCGACAGCTTGTAATCGATGCGCCCCATGAGCAGCTGCCGCTGCTCGGTCACCGCATGCAAGGTACGCACTTGCTGCGACAACGATTTTTGTGGCGGAAAAAACGCATAGAACTGCGCCAGTTGCTGTTGATCGCCTGCCTGCGGCGGTGCCGGCGGCTGCTTGCGCAGCCGCGCCAGCTCCGCCTGCGTAGCGGCCAGTTCCCGTCCTGCGGGCTGTATCAAGCCGAACTGCAGCAGCACCGCTGCCAGTACCATGCATAATCCGGCCATGCCAGCCAGCCCCAGGCTTGCCGCTATCTGCTGCAGGTGCCACAGCCCGCGCTTCATGGCGTGGCCTTCCAATCCGCGCTGAGCAGAAACTGCATGGGAAAGCGCTGGACGTTTTCCCACGACTCTTCCTGCGTCAGATGGATATCGCTGAGCCGGCCGCTGGCCTTGAGACGGTCGGCGAAATCGATGGCGGCATCGCTGTCGGCCGCCAGTGCCGTCAACGTCAAGCGGCTGTTCTGTGGGTTCGGTGTCACCGCGAGTATCACGATATTGTTGGCGATGGCGTTTTCCAGGGTATCGAACAGTGCGTGCCAGGGCAGATTAAGCTGATGCAGGACATCCTGTGCACGCTTGACTGCCTGCTCGTCGGCTTCTGAAACCTCGGCCTGCTGCCCACGCGGAACCTGCCCCTGGCCTTGCAGATCCTGCAGTTGCCAGGCCAATGCCGTGCGCTGCTGATCGAGCTGACGCTGCTGCATGAATACCAGGCCCAGCAGCAGCGCACCGACGGCGAGCAAGCCAAAACGCAGCAGGCGCACACGCAGTGGCCGCGGCTGGACGAAATCGATCCACAGCGCCTTCACGCCGCCGCTCCCAGCAGATGCAGATGATCGGCAGCGCTGCCGTTTGCCGCCTGCCAGCCGCTGGCCAGCCGGGTACCGGCACGGCCGTCATACAGGGTACGCGGCGCCAGCAGGTAAAGCTGCTCCGGCAGATGTTCGAGTCCGGCCAGCCGGGTTTCGCGCAGCAGCATCTGTTCGACCGGCTCGTGCTGCAAGGCTGCCGCAGGCAGGGTATGCAGCAACTGCCAGCGCCCCTGGTGCAGATGCAGCGCGACCAGCTTGGCCGGCTCGGCGACCAGCATCCAGCAGCTGCCTGGCTTCAATTGCCGGCGGCTGCCATTGAACAGCGAAACCGTGAGCGGCACCACGGCCTGCAGCCGCAGCTGTTGCTCGCGTGCCAGCGCGGTCAATGCCTGCAACAGCGATTCATCGCAGCCGCTGGCCAGCCAGGCCTTGCCGTAGCCCGTCGTCTGCACGCTGATCTTCCATGAAGATGCGGCTTCGCCGAAGACCTGGCGGAAATGGCCATGCGCGAGCAAGGCCTGTTGTTCGGCGCGCATGGCATCCTCGCGCCATGGCAGCAGATGCAGCGGCGCCAGCTCGGCCGATAATGCAATCTGCATCGCCGCACCACGCGGTTTCAGCTCTGCCAGCCAGGCAGTCAGCTGCAGCAGCGGCATTTGCCAGGCAAGTTCGCCCGCAACCGGCTCGAACTGCTGCATGCGCCAGTCGACGACCTTGCGGCCGCGCGTGCGCGCCAGCACGACGTAGCTGGCACCGAGGCCGACGCGCAGTTGCTCAGGCCACAAACGTAACACGGTTGATCTCCTGCAAGGTGGTTTCGCCGTTCCTGACCAGATCGAGCGCCGCCTGGCGCAGGAAACGCGTGTTCTGCCGCATGGCCGTTTCCTTGATCACGCGTATGGGCTGGCGGCCGATGATGAGTTCTCGCAGTTCGTCGTTGAGAATCAGCACTTCGGCGATCGACTTGCGGCCGCGGTAGCCGGTGCCGCGGCACTGGCCGCAGCCGCGTCCGGCGCAGAAATTGAAGCCGGCGACCTGTTCCGCCGACAGCCCGGAATCCTCGAGCAATTGCGGATCGGGTGTTGCGGCCACGGCGCAATGCGGACAGTTGAGCCGCACCAGGCGCTGTGCCAGGATGCCGTTCAGCGCCGAGACGAAGCTGTAGGCATCGACCCCCATGTGCAGGAAACGGCCGAGCACGTCGAACACGTTGTTGGCATGCACCGTGGTGAAAACGAGGTGGCCGGTCAGCGCCGACTGGATGGCGATCTGCGCGGTTTCCGGATCGCGGATTTCGCCGACCATGATCTTGTCCGGGTCGTGGCGCAGGATGGAGCGCAGGCCGCGCGCGAAGGTCAGCCCCTTCTTTTCGTTGACCGGAATCTGCAGGATGCCCGGCAGCTGGTATTCGACCGGGTCCTCGATGGTGATGATCT
>CBILOJ010000102.1:0-7076 GCA_966238525.1 uncultured Methylophilaceae bacterium
TGTACATATCCGACCCGAAATTCGCACGCCGCGTGCGCAAAAATCTTGAAGCCACGCGGCTCGTTACCGGAAAACGTGCGCGGCGCCGCCTCGCCCACCGCTGCGCGCGCGAGATCGGCAAGAGCGTAGCCGAAACCTTCGCCATCTGGTTTCGCCCGCCGGCCTCGGCGCTCAAGTGGGTACGGCAGTGCCATGGCTGGGAGCACGTCGAAACTGCACTGGCACAGGAGCGCGGTATCATTTTCCTGACGCCGCACCTCGGCTGCTACGAAATCACCGCGCTCTACTATGCCGCGCAGCATCCGATCAGCGTGCTCTACCGGCCGCCGCGTCAAGGCTGGATGACCCCGTTGGTCGAGGCGGGACGCAATCGCGGGCGTGTCAAGCTGGCGCCGACCAATATGAGCGGCGTGCGCAGCCTGTTGCGCGCGCTGAAGAATGGTGAGGCGGTTGGCATTCTGCCGGATCAGGTGCCCGCGCCCAATGAAGGCGAATGGGCGCAATTCTTCGGCAACCCGGCCTACACCATGACCTTGGCCGGCAAGCTGGCGGAATCGACCGGCGCCGCCGTGCTCATGGCCTTCGGCGAACGCCTGCCGTGGGGACGCGGCTATGCCCTTCATATCGAACCGCTGACACAGACACCGACGCCGCAGCACATCAATGACAGTATTGAAGCGCTGGTGCGCCGTCGACCCGAGCAATATCTGTGGAGCTATCGCCGCTTCAAGCAGCCTTGACTAGCCCCATGCTACCTAGCGCCGCGGCATTCCCCTACAATGCGGTTTTAACTGCGCGCATGAAAGCGCTCCCATGAAACTCAGATTCAGCAAGATGCATGGCCTGGGCAACGATTTCGTCGTCATCGACGCCTGCTCACAGCAGGTTGCACTGACGCCACAGCAGATACGCCATATTGCCGATCGCCATTTCGGCGTCGGCTGCGACCAGCTGCTGCTGGTAGAACCATCGTCCATTCCCGATGCGCATTTCCGCTACCGCATCTTCAATGCCGATGGCGGCGAGGTCGAGCAATGCGGCAATGGTGCCCGCTGCTTCGTGCGTTTCGTGCATGATCATGGCTTGACCAACGAGCGCGAAATCCGCGTAGAGACCGCCTGCGGCATCATCGCCCCCAGGCTCGAAGCCGACGGCCTGGTGACGGTGGACATGGGCGCGCCACGCTTTGCGCCGGCCGCGATTCCGTTCGCGGCCGAAAACGCAGCCTCGACTTATACGCTCGAAGTGGCCGGCCAAGCGCTGACAATTTCTGCGCTGTCCATGGGCAACCCGCATGCCGTGCAGATCGTCGAGGATGTCGATACGGCACCGGTCGCAACACAAGGACCGCTGATCGAAGCGCATGTGCGCTTTCCGCAACGCGTCAATGCCGGCTTCATGCAGATCGTCGACAAGCACCATATCCGGCTACGCGTCTTTGAGCGCGGCAGCGGCGAAACGCTGGCCTGCGGCACCGGCGCTTGTGCTGCCGCTGTCGCCGGCATCCAGCTGGGCCGTCTGCAATCGCCGGTGCATGTAATGACGCGCGGCGGCGAACTTCTCATCCGCTGGGATGGCGCGCAGTCGCCGGTATGGATGACGGGGCCGGCCGCTACCGTATTCGACGGTGAACTCGACACCGATACGCTGACCGCTTGAACGACGCGGCACAACCAGAACCATCACTAGAGGAAACAGCATGGAATCCACCGAGCCGAATGAGGATCAGGTCATCGCCTATCTGCACGAACATCCGCAATTTTTCGCGCGCCAGGCCGATCTGCTGGCGGAAATGTATCTGCCCAGCCCGCATGGGAGCGGCACCGTATCGCTGGCCGAGCGCCAGCAGCTGGCGCAGCGCGACCGTATCCGCGTGCTCGAGACCAAGCTCGCCGGCCTGATGCGTTTCGGCGAAGAGAATGACACCACTAGCGACAAGGTCCATCGGCTCAGCCTGGGCCTGCTGGCCGCGCATAATCTTGAAGTGCTGCTGCAATTGCTGGCGCATGCGCTGCGCGAAGACTTCGCTGTGCCCTACGTCGGTTTGCGTCTGTGGAACACGCCGGACAGCCATGCCCATGCAACCAATGCGGCCTTTCAACCCGTGGGCGACGACATCAAAAACTGGACGCACAAGCTGCTTGCGCCCTACTGTGGACATCAACCCGACCTGAGCTTCGACGGCTGGTTCGACGAGAACGCCGCACCGCGTTCCTACGCGCTGGTCGCCCTGCGCGGAGAAAGCGTATTCGGCCTGCTGGCCATGGCTTCCGACGATGAAACGCGCTTTTACCCGGACATGGGCACGCTTTACCTCAAGCGCATCGGCGAACTCGTCAGCGCCGCGCTGCTACGTTACCTGGATTGAGCTGCCGCCGAGCCGGAGCCCACGCGTGGATCGTCTCGCCCAGTACCTCGATTACCTGACCTTCGAGCGCGGCCTGAGCGCGCATACGCGCGAGAATTACGCGCGCGACATCCGGCTGCTGCTGTCGCTGGCGGAAGAACAGCCGCTGGACCGGCTGGAGCCGCAGCACATTCGCCGCTTCATCGGACTGCTGCATGCGCGCGGCCTCAGCGGCAGAAGCATCGCGCGTACATTATCAGCCTGGCGCGGTTTTTTCGACTATCTCAACCGGCGCCATCAATTCACCAATAATCCGTGCAGCGGCATGCGCGCGCCCAAATCGCCCAAGAGCTTGCCGCAGGCACTCTCGGTGGACCAGGCATCAAGGCTGGTTGCCATCGATAGCAACGATGCATTAGCGGTTCGCGATCGCGCCATGCTGGAATTGTTCTACTCCTCCGGTCTGCGCCTGGCGGAACTCGTCGGCCTCGATCTCAATGCCATCGATTTCCCTGCCGGTACGGTGCAGGTCACTGGCAAAGGCAACAAGACGCGCATCGTGCCGCTCGGTGATTATGCCGCCGCGGCATTGCAAGCCTGGCTGCAGCAGCGCGCGCGGATCGGCAATGTCGATGCGCAAGCGGTGTTTACCAATGCACGCGGCGGCCGGCTCAGCGCGCGCGCCGTGCAATATCGACTCAAGCAGTGGGCGTTGCGGCAAGGCATAGACAGCAATGTGCATCCGCACATGCTACGGCACAGCTTCGCCACGCACGTGCTGCAATCCAGCGGCGACCTGCGCGCCGTGCAGGAAATGCTGGGCCATGCCAACATCAGCACGACCCAGGTGTATACGCATCTGGATTTTCAGCATCTCGCCAAGGTTTACGACGCGGCACATCCGCGTGCCCGCAAGAAATAAGCATCTGGATTTTGACTTCATCAGTACACCAGCGCGGCTTTTACTGCACGGCCTCGCGTTGCATGGGAGTGCGGATGCGTACATATGAACGGCGGTTTCTGTGGCAAAATAACGTTTTCCCGCGATTGCTTTTTCAGAAAGGATTTTTCCATGGAACATACCCTGCCGCCGCTGCCTTATGCCAAGAATGCGCTGGAACCGACCATTTCCGCCGAGACCCTGGAGTATCACTACGGCAAGCACCATCAAGCGTATGTGACCAATCTGAACAACCTGATCAAGGGCACCGAGTTCGAGAATAGTCCGCTGGAAGAAATCATCGTCAAATCGTCCGGTGGTATTTTCAACAATGCCGCTCAGGTCTGGAACCACACCTTCTACTGGAACTGCCTCACGCCTAATGGTAGCGGTGCGCCGAGCGGCGAACTGGCGACTGCGATCGACAATACGTTCGGTTCGTTCGAGGAATTCAAGAAGCAGTTCTCGCAAAAGGCCGTCACCACGTTTGGTTCCGGCTGGGCCTGGCTGGTCAAGAAGCAGGACGGCAGCATCGGTATCGAAAGCACGAGCAATGCCGACACGCCAATGACCAAAGGCCAGAAAGCATTGCTGACCTGCGACGTCTGGGAACACGCCTATTACGTCGACTACCGCAATACGCGTCCCAAGTATGTCGAGGAATTCTGGAAGCTCGTCAACTGGGATTTCGTGGCTGCCAACTTCAAGGCTTAAGTCCTAGCAGCGACTCCCGCATCGGCAGGCGCCACCGCGTTTGCCGATGCATGTCTTCCGCTTTTCCCGCAGCGGTCACAGCCCGATTTACTGAATAATTGCCGGCACAGGCGGCTATTCACTCTCCCTCTTTCCCACATCGTCGGCACTAGCCGTCTTTCGTTCTATCCGGCCTCTACGATTCGGCATTCTGCATAATTCTGCTAGACTTGCCGCCATGTTGCGCCGCTACCTTCTCAGTTTCTGTCTGGTTCTGCTGTTCGCCCTGGGCCAGCACGGTGCGGCTGTTCACGAGATTTCCCACCTCGCCGACCTGGCGCCGACTTCGCCGCAGCAAGACAAGGCGCCGCATTCCCCGGTCTGCGACAAATGCCTGAGCTACGGCAAACTGAGTGTCGGACTGGGCGGCGATTATTTCGCGCCGCCGCTGCTTGCCGCCGATTTCACGTTTTATCCCTGCGCCGTCACCGGGCGCGACCATTCCGCTTCATCCGTCTACCTCGCGCGCGCGCCGCCGCGCCTGGCATAACCACAACTCAAGCTAGCACCGCTTCTGTTTTTAAAAAACGGAAACGGCATTTATTGGTTATGCACGTTCCAAGGGGTATTTATGACGATCCTGAATAGAGCGGCGCAAGGCATTGCAATGGAAATTGCTGGCCTTTTTGCGCCCAAAAGAGTTTTGGCGACAGCAATCTATGGTTTAACCGGTCCATTGCTGCTTTATGCTACTGCAGCACATGCGGATGCCACGACGAGTGATAACGAGATTGAACTCGCGCCGGTGACAGTCCATTCGAGTCCGCTGGGTGCGGTTTCGGACGAGCTGGTAACGCCATCGGCGAGCCTGAGTGGGCATGAGCTCTATGAACAGCGGCAAAACACGCTGGGCGAAACGCTCAAATCGATTCCGGGAGTGAGTGCCAGCTCCTTCGGGCCCAATGCTTCGCGTCCGATCCTGCGCGGTCTCGACTCAGACCGGGTTCGCATCATGCAGAACGGTATCGGCACGCTGGATGCTTCCAGCCTGAGCTTCGATCACGCCGTCGCGATCGATCCCTTCATCGCGGAACAAATCGACGTCATCAGAGGCCCCGCCGCACTGCGCTATGGCGGCAATCCGATAGGCGGTGTCGTCAACGCGATCGATCACCGTATCCCCAAGGAGGGAATCGATGGCGTAACAGGTCGTGGAGAACTGAGTTTCGGCGGCGCGGCCAATCAGAAGAATGGCGCAGCCATGGTCGATGCCGGCAATGGCGTGTTGACGCTGCACGCCGATATTTATCAGCGCGATAGCGACGATCTCGATATACCGGGCTACGCCGTATCACGCGAAAAAAACCGGCGTGACGGCACTCCGCGTACGGATCGTGGACGCCTTGTCAACTCAGCTGCCGAATCCGACGGCGGAGCGCTCGGCGCCTCGATCAACTTTGATCATGGCTATGCCGGCATTTCCTTTTCCAGCTTCAACAATCTGTACGGGACTGTAGCCGAGCCGGATGTCCTCATCGATCAGGACAGCGATCGCTGGGACTTCGCTACCGAGATCAATAATCTGGACCTGCCGATCAATCGGGTGCAACTCAAGCTAGCCTATACCGACTACATGCACCGCGAACTCGAAGATGGCGACGTCGCGACGACCTTCAAGAACAAGGGTTTGAGCGGTTCCATCGAAGCAGGGCATGGCAGCCACGACGGCGGCCTCTCGGGCGTCTTCGGCATACAGTTCCAGAACTCCGATTTCGCCGCCCTCGGTGAGGAGGCTTTCGTGCCGAGCAACAAGACCGAAAGCCGGGCATTCTATATTTTTGAACAATTGCCGCTCACATTGCGCCGTGCCGGAGATCTGACCGCCAGTTTCGCTGCCCGGGCTGAAGACGCCAAAATCAGCTCGGACGGCGGCGCCAATTTCGGCAATCCCCAACGATCGAGTTTCCGCCCCAACAGCTACTCGGCAGGTTTGAGTTATGCTTTCAACGAAAACTGGGCACTCTCGGGAAACCTGTCTCATAACGAGCGAGCGCCGAGCTACTTCGAGCTTTACGCCAACGGCCCGCACGTCGCCACCGGTCAAGTCGAGGTCGGTGATACCGGGCTTGACGAAGAACGTGCCAATGGCGCGGAGGCTATCCTTAACTGGAAAGCAGGCACACGCTCGTTCCGCCTCAGTGCCTACTACAATCGCTTCAGCAATTACATCAGTCTCCAGAACAGCGGTCGTTCGGTCGCGATAGATGGAGAACTTCTACCGGAAGCCCGGTTCATCGCGGTACCCGCAGTGTTCAAGGGCGTGGAAGCCGAGGGCAAGTTTCGCGTCTACGACGGCACCGGCAATCTGGACATGCGGCTACGCGGCGATTATGTGCACGCCACCGATACCGACAACGACGAACCGCTGCCGCGCATTTCACCGCTGAGGCTCGGTCTGGGTCTGGACTACTCACTCGGCCGTTTCGGTTCGCGTCTCGACGTACTGCACGCCTTCGACCAGAATCGCACGGCGGCCAACGAGCTCGATACCGACGGCTATACCCAGGTCGATCTGACACTGAGTTATCGCCTGCCCAGCAAGTACCACCTCGAGGCTTATGTGCGCGGCAGCAATCTGCTGGACGAAGAAATCCGCGAGCATACATCCTTCCTCAAGGATGTGGCGCCGTTAGGCGGCCGGGCACTGCTGTTCGGCTTGCGCGGCGACTTTTAAACTACAGCCGGGCCTCGAGCCCGGCGCTTTCGGCGCAAGGCCTTATCGCGCCGCCCTGCACCATCCGCTATCATGTCGTATTCGAAACACTTTCTATGAGGTATTGCACATGGCACGCACCGTACATTGCGTAAAACTCGGCCGCGACGCCGAAGGCATGGATTTCCCGCCTTACCCGGGCGAGCTCGGCAAACGAATTTACGAAAACGTATCGAAGGAAGCCTGGGCCGGCTGGCTCAAGCACCAGACCATGCTGGTCAACGAAAATCGCCTCAGCCTGGCCGATCCGCAGGCGCGCAAATATCTGGCGCAGCAGACGTAAGCCTATTTCTTCGGAAGCGGCGCCGATGCCGCTTCGGGAT
>CBILOJ010000103.1:0-7023 GCA_966238525.1 uncultured Methylophilaceae bacterium
CTGAGCGAAGAGGAAATCTTCAGCATGCTGCAGGCCTCTTTCTCATCGGCGGAAACGGACAAGCAGGCGCGGGCCTTACGCGAAGCGCAAATCGACGCCGAACGTTTGCTGGAAGCAATAGGCGAGGCCTTGCGCAAGGACGGTGATGCCCTGCTCGCTGCAGACGAACGCGCGGCGATCACGGCAGAAATGGACAAGCTGCGCGCCTTGGCAACCAACGGCGACAGCCAGGCCATCCATGCCGCGACCGAAGCGCTCAATCACGCCACGGAAACCTTTGCCGCCCGCCGCATGGATGCTTCGGTCCGGCAGGCATTCGCCGGCCAGGACCTGAACACACTGAAACTTTAACTGGAATCTTATGCCGCAAATCATCGTACTGCCGCACCCCGAGCTCTGCCCCGAAGGCGCCGCTTTTGAAGCCAAACCGGGCGTATCGATCTGCGATAACCTGCTCGAGCACGACATCGATATCGATCACGCCTGCGAAAAGGCCTGCGCCTGTACCACTTGCCACGTCGTCGTGCGCGAGGGCTACCAGTCCTTACCCGAGGCCTCGGATAACGAAGAAGACATGCTGGATAAGGCCTGGGGACTGGAACCGAAATCACGCCTGTCGTGTCAGGCGGTCGTACAGGAACAGGATCTGGTGGTGGAGATTCCCAAGTACTCGATCAACATGGCCAAGGAAGGCCGTTGAATTTTCCCCGTTGCCATCGATAAACAAAAAGGCCTCGAATTACGAGGCCTTTTTGTTTTCCCGGAAATCCGGGAGTGCAGCTAGATCAGAACGCCCACTGCGTGCGCAGCCAGAAGACATCGATATCGTCAGGCTCCTCGCCATTCGCTTTCGTCACCGGCGAATTGTCGAGATCGAAGCTGCGGCTGTAGTCCGCCATCAGCCGCACGTTCTCGTTCAGATACCAGTTGAGCGCCAGCGTGGCGCGCTTCTGTTCGCCGCCTAAGATATCCGCGTCGTTGAGATCGACCTGATCGTAGCGTGCGGCCAGTTCCCATGCACCCCAGGTACCCTTGGCCAGGCTGAAGTCGTGCTTGGGCTTGAGGCGCTTGAACTCGCCGTCGGAACCCTTATATGTACGCGATTCCCCCGTCAGCGTCCAGCCCATCTGCACGTAGAAGGCATCAAAGTCCAGATCGGGACCGGTGTCGCGTGCCACCTTGGAACGGGCGTATTCACTTTGTATCGACCATGGACCATACATTGCCGCCGCTTCCAGGCCGAGCAGGGACACATCGTCGAACCCGGCGATGTCGCCCGTGTCCGTCAGCGAGAAGTCGGACATATTGGTGGTCTTGTAGCGCAGTCGTGCGTCCTTGCTGTTTGCCAAGTCGTTGTTGGCATTGGCTTCACGCTGACCGATGCTGGCGCCAAGGTGAATCACGCTGCTGCTTGTATTGACGGGGGCGAAGGTAGCGCGTGCACCCCAACCGCTGCCTTCGTCGGCGCCATTACCGCTGGAACCCATCGAGTCGCCATAGAGGCCGCCTTGCACCGACCAGTTCTTGCCCGAAGATTTCAGATTGACGCCGATTGCGCGGTCAAAAAACGGCAGCGTCAGCGCGGTGACCAGCGAACGCTCGGTGAACATGATGTCGTTCGAGCTTTCCTGAACTTCCATGCTGACAGCGTGCTTCTGGTGACCGGCGGTAAGTTCGAACGGCTCGAAACCCGTGTAGTTCACGAACAGATCCTTGACCGATACCTTATCGCCGCCGAAATCGGATTCAATGATGTAATCGAAATCCTTGTACAAGGTACCGCTGAGGGCGATCCGGCCGCGACGGATTTCGGTGCCATCGATCGCTTCCACCGGCGTTGTGGTGCCGCGCTCGACCAGGTTGTCGTCGCCTTCATGGAAAGTGGCGTCGGCGTGCATGCGGCCGCCAAGCTTCATGCTGAAATTGCCATCCTGCGATTCTAACTGCAGGCCTTTTTTGCCCAGTTTGACTTTCACTTCATCTTCGTCACGAGGCGCCTTGGCCAGCATCTCATCAAGTTTTTTCTCGTAGGCCTGCTGTTTTGCTTCCAGACGCTGCTCGTATTCGGCATAATCCACAGCGTTCTCGCCATTGCCGGTAGCTGGCAGGAAATCGCCCATTTTGACGCGATTAGGACCGGGCTCGGCATAGATCTGCTTCGTGTCCTGGTCAACGAACAATTCCAGTATCTTTGCTCCGCTGTCCGCTGCCCACAGTTTGCCTGGTGCGACAAACAACATCGGAATCAGTGCGGCGATGCTCAGTCTGAGCTTGTACTGCTTGGTTTTGGTCACTTCTGATGCTCCCTTGGTTATTATTGCCAATCATGGGTTTGGCATTTACTGCAACATTTGCTGCTGCAACGGGAAGCATTATTGCGGGGCGTTATGACCAGTTCGTGATAGAAATGTGACAGTTTTGTGTCAACACCGCTGTCCGGCAAACGAGAAATAAGGACTCCATCAACCCCTACCCATGCGAGATATTGAGAATGTGAATAATTCGCAGAACCAATTTTTCGGACTCCAGTCGAAAAACTGGAGGTCGGGGTCACGGCCTCAGGTAACAACTTAACTAGGAGCTTAAATAATGTATAAACATCCGCTCGCCGATAGGGATAAGATGACGCCGCAAGAGGCGCTGGATATTCTTATAGAAGGCAATCAAAGATTTACCGGCAACCTTTCCACCAACAAAGACTTATTGCAAGTCGCCAACCTGACCAAAGACAAGCAACATCCCTTCGCAGTCATCCTCAGCTGCAGCGATTCACGCATTACCAGCGAATTGATCTTCGACCAGAGCCTTGGCGATATTTTCAGCGTACGGCTCGCAGGCAATATCGCCTCACGCAAAGCCATAGGCAGCATGGAGTACTCCTGCAAGTATCTAAACAGCAAGCTGGTGGTTGTCCTCGGCCATAGCAGTTGCGGCGCCGTCAGCGCAGCCTGCGATCATTACAACGGCGGCAACATCGGCGAGATCACCAAGCTCATCGAGCCGGCGGTCATCAAGGAAACCACCTGCACCGAAAACCGCACCTCCGCCAATGCCGAATTCCTGCACAAGGTCTGCCATCACAACGTCGGCGTGCAGATACAGCGCATCCTGGACAACAGCGAAATACTCCGCGGCCTGCTGGCGGAAAAGCGGATCGGCATCGTCGGCGGCATCTACAACCTGGCTACCGCCCAGGTCGAATTCCCCGAGAGCTATCGCCACTTCGAACCCGATAAAAGCCAGACGCTGGCAGCCTGATAAGAAAGTCAAAAATGATGCCAAATAACTTAGCTTTTTCCCTTCCGTCCCATTTCGGTAAAGATTTTCTCGCTTCCATCGTCGTCTTCCTGGTCGCCCTGCCCTTATGTCTGGGCATTGCCATCGCCTCGGGCTTGCCGCCGACGGCAGGCATCGTGACCGGCATTGTCGGCGGCATCATCGTCGGCACCCTGTCGGGCTCGCAATTGACCGTCAGCGGGCCGGCTGCCGGTCTCGTGGTCCTCGTTGCCGAGATTCTGACGGCCTACGGCGTTGCCATGCTGAGCATCATCCTGTTGCTTGCCGGTATCCTGCAGATGGCTGCCGGTGCGCTGAAACTGGGCGTCTGGTTTCGCGCCATTTCGCCTGCCGTCATTCACGGCATGCTGGCCGGCATCGGTATTCTCATTATCGGTTCGCAATTCCATATCATGCTGGACAGGACGCCCTTGGCTAATGGCGTCCAGAACCTGATGGACATCCCGCACGCGCTGATGGAGACCTTCGCACATCATGGCGGCAATCTCGATGCAGCCGTTATCGGGCTGCTGACGATCGGTGCCATCGTGCTGTGGACGCGCTTCGCGCCGCACAAGCTCCGGCTGATTCCCGGAGCGCTGATCGGGGTATTGCTGGCCATCTTCATCGCCAACGGGTTGAATCTCGACGTGAAGTTCCTATCGCAAATGTTCGAAGAACCGGCGCATATCAGCACGCTGTTCGACTTCAGCATTCCTTCGTGGGAGCACATCGAAAATTCGCTTAACGGCGGCGTGCTGCTGGCCGTGATCTCGCTGGCCTTCATCGCCAGTGCCGAAACGCTGCTGTCCGTGTCCGCCGTAGACAAGATGCATCAGGGACCGCGCGCCAAGTACGATCGTGAGCTGCTCGCGCAAGGCGTAGGCAATACATTGTGCGGCATGCTTGGCGCATTGCCGATGACAGGCGTCATCGTCCGTTCCAGCACCAATGTGCAGGCGGGCGCTGTCAGTCGCAAATCGACGATCATGCATGGCCTGTGGCTGCTACTGTTCGTCGGCGTATTCCTGTTCACCCTGCAGTACATCCCGGTGGCAGCACTGGCCGCCGTCCTGGTATATACCGGCTACAAGCTGGCGTATCCCAAGGTGGCCAAGGAGTTGCTGGCATTCGGCAAGACCGAACTGGCCATTTACATTATTACCCTGGCGACCATCGTCAGCTTCGACCTGCTCACCGGCGTTGTGACTGGGTTGGTACTGTCTCTGGTCAAGCTGATCTACATTTTTGCGCATGTCGCCATCAAATTGGAAGACAACCTTCCAGATGGCAGTATCACCATGCATCTCAAGGGCTCAGCAACCTTCCTGGGGCTGCCGAAACTCGCCAACGTACTTGAAGGCATCGAGCCTGGTCGTATCGTCAATATTCAGTTCGACGACCTCGAATATATCGACCACGCCTGTATCGAGTTGCTCGATAACTGGCAGAAGCAATATGTAATGACAGGCGGCAATGCCCATATTCATTGGGACAGTCTCATGAGCAAATACCATCAAAGCAACGGGCGCTAACAACAGCCTGGCACCATAAAAAAGCCCCTGCCGCTCATCACGGCAGGGGCTTTTTTCTCCCAATACCTTTAACTAGTCGCTTAGTCCTTTTTCATCATCTCGCGTCCATTGCGGCCATGACGGCTATCCGTGTCATTGGCAATCGAAGAAATATCGCCCGACAATTCGCCGCCTTCCTCGATCAGGATCTTGCCGTAACGGATTTTGCCGCTGACACGGCCGCTGGCATGAATGATCAGTTGGTTGCGTGCAGTCAGTTCGCCATCGAAATGGCCGTGGATTTCCGCAACGTCGATACCCACCTTGCCGGAGAATGCGCCCTTTTCGGCAATCTGAATGACGCGGCTGTCCATGGTCGCCTCTACCCGACCTTCAACGACGAGAATGTCGCAATCCTGGATTTCTGCGCCCTTGAGCTTGACGTCGGGGCCGACGATAAGGCGGCTGCCTGTGGTGGTATCGGTTTTGCTAGCGGCATCGGCTTTGGTATCGGCTGTGTTTACCGGTGTTGCATCTTGAACGGCAGCGCCCGGGCCCAAAGGCGGCATTTTGCCCGAGTTATTGAGCGTATTGATGGAAGGGGGAAGACGATTGGCGTCTTGATTGCGGGTAAATAAACCTTGTTTGTTCAGCATGGCAACCTCTATAGAGAATGGATCGAAGTGTGTGGCGTCGCACACACGGGCGCATGCTCTTGAGCAAGGTCTATGCCGAAATTATTTATAATATTTAATTCAAATACTTATAATATTTTTCCAATAAAATCGATTAAATCAGGCCGCAAATCGTCTCCCTGAGGCGACGCTTTGCGGCCTGATCTGCTAAGTCCATCATTGTTAAGCATTTGAACTGTCGCTTCTGCCCAACACTCAGGCTTCGGGCCGCATGTGCGGGAACAGGATGACATCACGGATGCTGGCACTATCGGTCAGCAGCATGACCAGCCGATCGATGCCGATACCGCAGCCGCCGGTGGGTGGCATGCCGTATTCCAGCGCACGAATGAAATCGGCGTCGTAGTACATGGCTTCGTCATCGCCGGCCTCCTTGGCCGCCACCTGGGCCTGGAAGCGCGCGGCCTGATCCTCGGCATCGTTGAGCTCGGAAAAGCCGTTGGCGATCTCGCGGCCGGTGACGAATAGCTCGAAGCGTTCGGTGATTTCGGGATTGCTGTCGGAAGCGCGCGCCAACGGCGACACTTCGACCGGATAATCGATGATATAGGTCGGTTCCCACAGTTGCGCTTCTGCGGTTTCCTCGAACAGCGCCAGCTGCAGCGCGCCCAAGCCCGCATGCGCAAACACCTCGACGCCAAACTTCTTCAATTCCTGACGCAGGAAGGCAGTATCCTGCAGCTGAGCCTCGTCATACTGCGGCGCGTACTTGCGGATGGCGCCGACGATGGTCAGCCGCTGGAACGGTTGGCTCAGGTCGAGCGTACGTCCCTGGTATTCGAGCACAGCGGTGCCGCGGGCCGCGATCGCTGCCGTGCGTATGCAAGCCTCGGTGAAATCCATGAGCCAGCGATAATCGGTATAGGCGGCATAGAATTCCATCATGGTGAATTCCGGATTGTGCCTAACGCTTAGGCCCTCGTTGCGGAAATTACGGTTGATTTCGAACACGCGCTCGAAACCACCGACGATGAGGCGCTTGAGGTAGAGCTCGGGTGCGATGCGCATGAACATCTGCATGTCGAGCGCATTGTGGTGCGTGATGAACGGTTTGGCGGCGGCGCCGCCCGGGATCGGATGCAGCATTGGCGTTTCCACTTCGAGGAAATCGTGGCCGAGCATGAAGCCGCGGATGGCGGTGACGACCTTGCTGCGCGCGATGAAAGTCTGGCGCGTATCCTCGGATACGATCAAATCGACGTAACGCTGGCGATATTTCATTTCCTGGTCGGCGAGGCCGTGGAATTTCTCCGGCAACGGCCGCAACGACTTGGTCAGCAAACGCAGCTTCTCCACCTTGACCGACAGCTCGCCGGTGCGCGTCTTGAACAGCGTACCTTCGGCGGCGACGATGTCGCCCAGGTCCCATTTATTGAAGGCGTCGTAGATGTCTTCGCCGAGGTTGTCGCGGGCTACAAATAGCTGGATACGGCCATCACGGTCCTGCACGGTAGCAAAGCTTGCCTTGCCCATGACACGCTTGAGCATCATGCGGCCCGCCACACTCACCTCGACATTCCGTGCTTCGAGCGCTTCTG
>CBILOJ010000104.1:0-6941 GCA_966238525.1 uncultured Methylophilaceae bacterium
CTTGTCGAGCGAAGTCTGCAGATCCTTGATCTGTTTCTGCATGCGATCGAGCTCCTGCGAACGCGGGCTGAACTCCTTCTCCAGCTTCTTGCCGCTTTCTGCCGTCTGCGGTGCGTCCTGCAGGATCTTGTCGACCTGCACGTAAACCACCTTGACTTCAGCGGCGCTGATGCTCAAGGCCGAGGTCAGCAAGGTGAGTGCCAACAGGCTTTTTAACAACTTGTTCAATTGAGTTCTCCTGATTGAGGGTAACGTTGAGAATACTTGAAATTAGAACTGCGAGCCAAACTGGAACTGCAATACTTCGGTGCGATCATCGTCTTCAGCATTCAATGCCTTGGCCAACACGAGCTTGATCGGACCGAACGGCGAGAACCAGCTGACACCTACACCGGTGGAATACCGCATGCAGTCCATGGCACCATCGCAATTATTGCCATTGGGAGATATCGCCTGCGCTTCCCATACCGAACCAGCATCAAGGAACGCGCTTAAACGGAACTGAGAGGAGTCCTTAACGCCCGGCACCGGGAAAAAAAGCTCAGCATTACCAAGCAAGCGACGCGTGCCGCCGACGGGGAAGTCGTCGTCATCAGCCGGATCATAATCACGCGGACCAATCGAGCTCTGCTCATAACCGCGTACTGAATTGACACCGCCCGCATAGAAATTACGGAAGAACGGGAAGTCACGATCACCATAACTATCGCCAAGACCAGCCTCGCCATTAAGCATGAAAGTGATATTTTTAGTGATGTCTTTAAACCAGGAATGCTTGTATTCCAGCTTATAGTATTCCAAGTCCAGCCCTGGTAATCCGATTTCCGCGCTCAATCGTTGGTAGACGCCTTTGCGGGTAAACAAAATGCTATCGCGCGAATCATGTGTCCAAGCTGTGTTAAGCATCCATGAATTATTGCTACAGCCATTGGGATTGCCGATACCGCAATACAATCGATAGCTTTGTGGGCTATTTGTGCCAAGTTCGACATCGGTCTTGTCGAAAGTCAGGCCTGCGCTCACGGTATCGCGTTCGTTAAGCGGAATACCAAAACGTACGCCGACACCGTAGGACGACGTCTTGAAATCGGTCGTATTGAGATAGGACGTATCGACATCGCGCCGGTATACGTCGAAGCCGCGGCTAATGCCGTCCGGCGTGAAATAAGGGTCGGTGTAGGACAGCGAATAGACGGTATTGACCTGACCCGTATTGACCTGGGCACTGACGCGGTTGCCGGTGCCGAGGAAGTTGTTCTGGTTGACGGTAACGCCGAAGACCACACCTTCGGCACTGGACAGGCCGGCGCCGAACATGACGCTGCCGGTCGATTTTTCCGTCACATTGACATTGAGATCGACCTGATCGGTGGTGCCGGGAACGGCCGGTGTTTCGACATTGACATCGGAGAAATATTCGAGACGATTGAGGCGTTCCTTGGAACGTTCAATCTTGTCGGCGCCATACCAGGCCGATTCGAGTTGGCGCATTTCGCGCCGGACGACTTCGTCGCGCGTACGCGTATTGCCGGTCAGGTTGATGCGGCGCACGTAGACACGGCGGCCCGGGTCGATGAAGAAAGTGAACGCAACCGTATGCTTTTCCTTGTTGACGTCGGGTACGGCGTTGACGTTGGCAAAGGCGTAGCCATCATTGCCGAGCCGATCGCCGATCGCCTTGCTCGATTCGGTGACAGCCTGCCGGTTGAAATACTCGCCGGGCTCGACGCTGATCATCTCGCGCACCTGATCCTCGGGCAGCAGCATTTCACCGGCGAGCTTGACGTCGCTGACGGTATATTTCTCGCCTTCGGTCACATTGACCGTGATGTAGATGTCGCGTTTGTCCGGCGTGATGGAAACCTGGGTCGAGTCGATATTGAACTCGAGATAACCCTTGTTCATGTAGAACGAACGCAAGGCTTCGAGGTCAGCCGTCAGTTTCTGCTTGGAATACTGGTCGTTGCTGGTCCACCACGACATCCAGTTCGGCGTGGTCAGCTTGAATTCGTCGAGCAGGGTCTGTTCGTCGAACACCTTGTTGCCGGTGATGTTGATACTGCGAATCTTGGAAATCTGGCCTTCTTCAATATCGAAACGCACAGCCACCCGGTTACGCTCGAGCGGACTGACGTTGGTCTTCACCGTTGCGCCATATTTACCCTGGGCCAGATACTGGCGCTTGATTTCCTGCTCGGCGCGATCGAGCATGGAGCGATCGAAAATCAGGCCTTCTGACAAACCGATCTGCTTCAGGCCTTCTTTCATCTTGTCGCTTGGGAAAGCCTTGTTGCCGCTGAATGATATCTGAGCTATCGCCGCCCGTTCCTGCACGGTCACCACCAGCACGCCGCCTTCCTCTTCGATGCGCACATCCTTGAAGAAACCGGTGCCGTAAAGCGCCTTGATCGCCTGCGTTGCCTTGGCGTCGTCCATGGTTTCGCCGACCTTGACCGGCAAATAGCTGAACACGGTGCCCGGTTCGGTACGCTGCAGTCCTTCGACGCGGATATCCTTGACCACGAAAGAGTCCAGGGCAAACGCCGACGATGCGTACAACCCGATGAGCAGAAGCGGAATATGCCTGAGCTTCATTAAATTCAGCCTGTTATAAATCGATGAAAATCATTGTAGAAGGCAACCAGCATCAGCAAACCGAGCAGAATCAGACCGATGCGTTGACCGGCTTCCATCGTGCGTTCGGAAACCGGGCTCCCCTTTAAAATTTCTAGCACATAATACAACAAATGCCCGCCATCCAACACTGGCACGGGCAGCAGGTTGAGCACCCCCAGGCTGATGCTGACCAGGGCCAGGAAGCTCAGAAAGGCGGTTAATCCAATATGCGCGCTCTGCCCTGCATAACTGGCAATCGTGACCGGGCCGCTGATACCTTTCCATGAAACATCGCCGGTCAGCATGTTGGCCAGCATTCTCAGGCTGAAAATCGAGGTATCCCAGGTCTTGTGCGCAGCTTTGGCCAGCGCCGTAGCCGGGGCGTAGCTTACGGTAGTCAGCAGCTGATCGATCTCGCTTTGCGCCATGCGGTAAGCGGCGCCGACACGGCCAACCTGCTCTTCGCCCTCACGTATCGATTGCGGTGTAATCGACAGCTGCAGCACCTTGCCACCGCGGCGGACTTCGAGCTGAAGCGGACGATCAGGGCTACTCCGCACGGCCTGCACGAACTCTTCCCATAGAGTGACGGCAACGCCATCGACACGCAAGATTTCGTCACCAGGTTTGAGGCCGGCCTGCTGCGCCGCTCCGCCCTCGATAATTTCGCCGATGTGCGCAGGCACCGCGGGCTGATACGGCACCAGGCCGAGCTTACCAAGAAAATCGCCTTCGAAATCTTCCTTGTCCAGGCTGTCGAGCGCCAGTCGGTGGATATGTATTTCCTGGCGGCCGTTCATCGCCTCGATATCGACAGACGGCGCGTCCAGGACCTGTTGCAGCAAGGTCCAGCGTACGTCCTGCCAGGTCTGAACCGGAATGCCGGCAACGCTGACGATCTCCTCGCCTTGCTTCAGACTGGCGTGGGCGGCCGGAGTATCAAGCACTACTTCGCCCAGCACGGGTTTCATGCCGGTCACGCCGTGCATGAACAATACCCAGTAAAGCGCGACGGCCAGCAACAGATTGGCTGCGGGGCCGGCGGTCACGATCAGGATACGCTTCCAGACCGATTGGCGATTGAATGCACGCGGCAGTTCGGCAGGCACGATCGGCGTATCGGTCTCGCGTTCATCCAGCATCTTGACGTAGCCGCCCAGCGGAAACGCGGCCAGCACAAACTCGGTTCCATCACGCCCAAAACGTTTTTTGAAGAATGGCTTGCCGAAGCCGATGGAAAAACGCAATACCTTGACGCCGCAAAGCCGGGCCATTTGAAAGTGCCCGTACTCATGCACGGTGATCAAAATGCCCAGGGTAACGATAAAGGCGACGATGGTCAGCATCAGTGCATTTCCACCCATGCGCCGGCCGTTGCGCGAGCCGCATCATCTGCGGCAATGACACAATCCAGGCTGACTACGGGCGCGATGTCTGCGTTGGCCAGCACGGATTCGATCAAGCGCGGAATATCCATGAAGCCTATTCTGTTTTCCAGAAAGGCGGCGACGGCGACTTCGTTGGCGGCATTGAGCACAGCCGGTGCAGTACCGCCATGTGTCAGTGCGTCGAACGCCAGACGCAGGCACGGGAAACGTGCAAGGTCAGGGGCTTCGAAGTCGAACCGACCGATCTTGAGCAGATCCAGCGTATCGACACCGCTTGCCAGACGCTCCGGATAACCGAGGCCGTAGGCAATCGGTGTCCGCATATCGGGATTGCCGAGCTGCGCCAGCACCGATCCATCAATGTACTCGACCATGGAATGGATCACGCTCTGCCGATGGACCACGACTTCGATGCGCTCGGGCGGCGCATTGAACAGCCAGTGCGCCTCGATGACTTCCAGCCCCTTGTTCATGAGCGTAGCCGAATCGATGGTGATTTTGGGGCCCATGACCCAGTTGGGATGATTGAGCGCCTGCTGCGGCGTCACCGACTCGAGCTCGGCTGCAGTCGCGCTACGGAAAGGGCCGCCGGATGCGGTGAGCAGAATGCGGCGTACGCCATCGGTATCGAGATTGGCGCTTTTGCGCGCGGGCATGACCTGGAAGATCGCGTTGTGTTCACTGTCTATCGGCAGCAGGCTGGCGCCGCCCTGCTCCACGGCATGCATGAAGAGCTTGCCTGCCATCACCAGGGTTTCCTTGTTCGCCAGCAGCACGCGCTTGCCGGCACAAGCCGCGGCCATCGCCGATTTCAGTCCCGCAGCGCCGACGATAGCCGCCATTACTACGTCGACTTCTGGATGCGCGGCAACCTGCTCCAGCGCCGCCACGCCGCACAAAACTTCAGTCGCGCTGCCAATGTCTCGCAATTGCCGGCGCAGGCATTCGGCCGCATCGGCGTCAAGCATGACCGCATAGACGGGCTCGAACTTACGGCACTGTTCGAGCAAGGATTCGTAACGAGAATTGGCGGTCAGGGCAAAAGCACGGAAACGCTGCGGATGGCGGGCAATGACGTCGAGCGTATTGAGGCCGATAGTGCCGGTCGCGCCCAGCACCGTCACATTCTGCTGCTTAGACATAGCTCAGCAAGACCGCGTAGTAATCGGGAAAATAGATGAAGAGTACAGCCAGCGGCAGACTGGAGGTCAGGCCGTCTATACGGTCCAGCATGCCGCCATGGCCCGGCAGCAGCGTGCCGCTGTCCTTCATGCCGGCCTGGCGCTTGATCAGGGATTCGAGCAAATCGCCGATGATGCTGAGTACCGTGAGACCCCAGAGGACGACGATGACCCAGTAACTGAAATGGAATACCTGGCACAACACGAAACCGTAGATGCCGACCCCTGCCCATGCGCCAAATACACCTTCCCAGGTCTTGCCCGGGCTGATTTTCGGTGCCAGCTTGTGGCGCCCGAAGCGCTTGCCTATAAAATAGGCCGCAGTGTCGGCGACCCAGATGGCGGCGATTACGCCTAGCAAGACCCAGATGCCCGCGTGCCGCAGACTCAGCAGGGAAAGCCACAATGGCAGCAGCACCAGCCAGCCGGCAATCGCCATTAATACGAGGTTGCGCACATGAAAGCGCGTGATCAGCCAGCCCGGCGCAATCAGAATCCAGAACAGCGCTGCAGCGGGTATGCCCCACAGCAGCGCATGCTTCTGTAGATATGCCATATCCAGATCGCCGGCAAAGACGATGGCCACGCCGAGGATCGCCGTAAAAACAAGGTAGGCGACACGGCCGCGCAGCGGGAATTTCGCCATGTCGCTCCACTCCCAGATACCCATGAGGATACCGGCCAGCATGAGCAGTCCCCAATAGGGTTCTGGCAGCAGGAACAAGGCGGCGAGAAAACTCGGGGCCAGTATCAGCGAAGTGAGGACGCGGGTTTTAAGCATGATGATCAGTTACCCGCCAATTGTTCGCTGGTGCGGCCGAATCGGCGTTCTCGTTGTTGATAGGACTGCAACGCGAGACGGAATGCCGCCTCATCGAAATCAGGCCACAAGGTATCGGTAAAATAAAGCTCGCTGTAAGCCAATTGCCACAGCAGGAAATTGCTGATGCGCTGCTCGCCGCCGGTGCGGATGAACAGATCGGGCTCGGGTGCGTAGTGCATGGAGAGATACGGTAGCAAGTCCTGCTCGCCAAAATGGCCGGCCTGCTCCGGATACGCCTGTTGCATCTGATTCACGGCCTGGAGTACATCCCAGCGCCCACCATAATTGGCGGCGATGGTAAGCACCAGCCCGGTGTTTTCCGCCGTCTGCTCCACTGCCGCTTCGATCTGCGCGCGCAATGCGGTATCGAAACGGCTGTGGTCACCGATCATGACCAGGCGGATATTGTTCTGATGCAGCTTGACCACTTCCTGGCGCAGCGCTTCCATGAACAGCCCCATCAGGAAACTGACCTCTTCCGTCGGACGACGCCAGTTCTCACTGCTGAAGGCGAACAGCGTCAGATAGTCGACGCCCATGGTCGCGCATTGCTTGACGACCTCGCGTACGACTTCGACGCCGCGCTTGTGGCCGGCAATCCGCGGCAGAAAGCGCTTCTTCGCCCAGCGGCCGTTGCCGTCCATGATGACGGCAATATGGCGCGGCACGTCAGCCGCGCGCGGAATCACCTGGGTGGAGCTGGGAAATATCGCCAATCAACGCTCCGCAAAGATTTAAAGGGTTGGAAATGCCAAAGGGACGATGACGTTAAACAGCCATCATCTCGGCTTCTTTGACCTGCAGCATCTTGTCGATCTCAGCGACGTATCTGTCGGTAAGCTTCTGGATGTCATCCTGGGCGCGGCGCTCGTCGTCCTCGCTGATTTCCTTGTCCTTGACCAGCTTCTTCAAGGCATCGTTGGCATCGCGGCG
>CBILOJ010000105.1:0-6936 GCA_966238525.1 uncultured Methylophilaceae bacterium
ATGGCGGTGTATTCTTCCTGCACCTTCAGCGATCCGCCGAATTGCCGATGCGAGGCACCTAAATTTTGCAGCGCGATCTGCAGTGCCTGCTCCACTTTTTCCAGTTCCTGCCGGATGCGAGGATCGGTATTGGATTTGGATAATGTAGCCAGGCCGTTATGGGCCTGCACCAGGAAGACGATCTGGCCGAGCGGTTCGAGCAAACGGACGCCGGTCAGCTCCTGCTGGGTGAAAAGGTAGTCCTTGTAGGTCTCCTTGAAAATCAAGACAGCAAGAATGATGGCGGGCACCAGCAGTACGCTGCCGACCAGGAGAAATTTTTTCTTGTACTTGAGGCGGCCGAACAGCAGCTCACCGGGCCTTATGACTGCAGAAAGCATCAGAAACCTTTCGTTGGAATTATTGGGTGCTGCAATGCAAGCCTCCCTGGGTCTCGCATTCGATGAATGACTCTCGCCTGTTACGGAGTGGCGGGTGAGAAATTGACGCTAAGAATATGAAATTTCGGTTAAGGATTTATGTCAGCGCGCGCTGGAAGGCGGAGATGGGGTCAAGGAATCAGGTGAAGGGCGAGATCGTTTGGCACACGCGTTACAATGCAGCCTTCCCAACAGGCAGAAGCTTGATCGAGCGATGAATTCCGAAAACGCCCAGCCGGACGATGAAGTGCTGTGTTTTTGCAGCGGCACCAAACGGCGCGATATTCAACGGCTGTTCGAGCAGGGCATGGATTTGCAGGCGATTTCCAGCTGGACCGGTGCGGTCACGGGCTGCGGCGGTTGCGAGTGGGATATCGAAGTGTTCCTGCAGGAACTTGCAGAGCAGCGGAAGACGGGCTGATCAGGCGTGCTGCGCGGTTAAGTGAAGTGCCGGAACTGCACTGCAACATTGCCGTTTTCAATGACAAGCTCAGCCGCCGAGATGGGTAATTTGAATCTGCGCGGGCCGGCGCTCCCCGGATTGACGTAGAGCATGCCGTTTCGTTGCTCGGCCATCGGCTGGTGGGAATGGCCGAAAACGATCACTTGGACTTCGACCGGTACCTGGGCCAGATCGAGCTCCGCTATGTTGTGTATGACGTAGAGGTTTACCGCGCCGGCCCGGACCAGTTCGGTCTCGTTCAGCTTTTCTGCCCATGGCCCGCTGTCGTTGTTGCCGCGTACCGCGGTAACTGGCGCGATGCGCGCCAGCCGTTCAAGAATACCCCGATCGCAAATATCCCCGGCATGGAGGATGTGATCGCTGCCTTGCAGGAAAGACTCGACTTCGGGCCGCAACAGGCCGTGAGTATCCGACAGGAGCGCGACCCGCAGCTTGGCGTCGGTCCTGGCTGTTACAACGGTTGCCGGCACTGCGTCTTGTTAGTCCGGGCGGTAGCGTTATGCGTGATCCGTACCTACTTTATAGGCGGTATAGATGCTGTATAAGGCCGAAAGCCCGACCAGCACGTACACCAACCTTGAAATCGGCGACATGTCGCCAAACAAGGTGGCGACAAGATCGAACTGGAACAGGCCGACCAATCCCCAATTGACGCCGCCGATGATCAGCAGAGTCATGGCAATCCAGTCGATGGTGCTCATGGTTCGGCTTGAGGTGGCGCTTGAAGTTGTGCTGGAAACATTGCTTGCAGCCTTGCTGTTGATGCGGCGTTCCGGTATGTGCCGTCTTTCTGCCATGGTAGCCATGATTCATCTCCTTACGGTAGGTTTCGTACCGTCCCATTCTGAATGGGCTATGGGCTAAAACTGTACGCTCGCCCACTTTGCGCAGTGATTGTTTTGCCTTGCTGGGGCCTGCACCGCGCCTGGCGACTCTGCTGGCGGTTGTAGGGGATTCAACCAACAGCATCACGTCTTAAGCTTCAGAACGCAGTTATTTGCCCTTGGCGCCATCCACATGTTTTACGCTACCGTCCGGCAACGGCACCTTGATCGGCGCAACTTCCACCTCTGTCACGCCTTCCTTGGCGGTCAGGCCAATCTCCTTCGCCTTGCCGGGCGGCAGGTCGATGATGCGGCCCTTCACATGCGGGCCGCGGTCCTGGATCGTGACTTCCGTGCTCTCGCCCGTTTCCAGATTGGTGACCTTGGCCTTGGTGCCGAGCGGCAGCGTTTTACTGGCGGCGTTGTCGTCGTGCGGGTCCATTTTGTTGCCGTCCGCCATGGGTTTATCGGTGAATTTATCCGAATAGATCGAGGCTTCGCCAATCTGCTTTTGACCTGAACGGTCCAGCTTGGGCTTGGCTTTGGCCGGTTTGGCCGCCGCTGCTTTTTTCTGCGGTGCATTGTCAGCAGCCCGGAGTGATGCGGTGGACAAGGCAATACCCGCGGCAACGGTCCAGACGATCATGGACAGGGCAATGCGTTTAAGTCGGATAGCTTTCAACATGTCCATAGGATATGCACGCGTTGCTCAGGTTCTGCAGCTATACCGCTTTTTTTCGCGCGGCACTGTGCTCTATCGTTCATATTGATAATCGCAACCCATCATTGGATATCTTCAGAAGCGCCGAAACGGTATGCGGATAAGGTGACTTCCATTACCTGGTCGGTAAAAACCTGCTGGCCGGGGTCGTCGCCTGCCGCACCGGCAGCCACCAGCAGCGGCAGGAAATGCTCTTCGGCATTGATAGGGTGAGCCAATCTGGCGCCCGGGGCCCGATCCCATTCTGCCAGGGCCTGCCGCCGCTGCGGGCCGGGCATCGTTACGACCTGCGTCAGCCAGTCGTCGAACTCGTCGGAAACAGGGCCAAATTTAGGGTCGCCATAGCCGCGCATATTATGAAAACTCATGCCGCTGCCCACGATAAGGACGCCTTCTTCGCGCAATGGTGCAAGCGCCCTGCCTGAATCCAGATGTGCGCGTGGATCGAGATCATTGCGCAGCGACAGCTGCACCACCGGGATATCGGCATCGGGAAACATCACCTTCAGCGGAATGAAGACGCCATGGTCATAACCGCGCACGGGGTCTTGTGCGCACGGCAGGTTTGCCTGCGTGAGCAGGTCGGTGATTCTTGCCGCCAGGTCGGGATTGCCCGGCGCCGGGTACTGCAGTTCATAGGTATGGGCAGGAAAGCCGCGGTAGTCGTAAATCAGGCCGGGCCGCGAATTGCTGCCCACGGTGAAGTTGTTTTCCAGCCAATGCCCGGATATGAGCACGATCGCTTTTGGCCGCTGGGACAGGCTTGTGCAGATATTCTTGAGGAATTGCGCAGTCCGGTCCCAGGCGTGAGGAGGATTCCAGTCCATGAAAAAGCAGGGACCGGCGCCGTGCGGCACGAATAGCGTCGGCATGACACTATCTTGGATGGCTGCAACAGGTCTCGTGTTCATGGCATCTCTCCTTGCTGAACAAGGAAAACATTGTCGCTTAATACCGGGCGCGCGATAAGCTGTTACCCCCTGGCGCGTGGACAAACCTTCTGCTGCCCAAGTCCCAGTCCTGGTAGGGCATGTATTGGAACTGTGTTATTTGTGGCTAAAAACTGATTCGAGGGGAAAGCGGAAATTGCGTAAGCCCAAAATGGCTATTGATCAATCTCTTAAGCTGGTGCGAGATAGTGGGTTCGAACCACTGACCCCCGCCGTGTGAAGGCGATGCTCTACCACTGAGCTAATCTCGCAGTTGGGGTTTGCGTTTGAGGCGCTAATTTTATCCAAAGGCGCGTGCGCCGGCCACCCTCAGGGCAAAATTTTCCGAGCTTGGTTAATCAGGCTGCCTTTCTAAATCTTGGTTTAGGCGCTTCTCGCGTTTGTTGGATTGCATTGATAATGAGACGTCGAGGTTCAGTATTAATCAAGCTTTGATTCTGCAAAGGCTTTAAAATCAATTGGCAGCATCAATCGCTCATCGCACAATCTTTTGCCCAAGTGCCGGATGATGGTCTTGGCGCGAATACCAAGAGGCAGTGGAAAATGAGAAAAAATCGATACGCCTTGATCGTCATCCTGTTACTTTTCGCCACTGTCTTTTCCTGGGTATCTGGACTGGATAGCAAAGCCGGCGATTTGATCGACCACAGCCTGAAGCGGGCGCTGGTAAGTTTTGCGACGGCAAGGACGCTGAATGCGGCGATTTCCGTTGCCCAGGAAACCCAGCTCTCGCTGCAGCCGATGGGTGTCGGATTGACGCTGGCTCCGGGGCAGGCGCTTGATGCCGTCAATGACCTGATCGAGCAGTTTTCCGACCTGATGCTGATTGCCAGCGTTGCGCTGGGTATCCAGAAGGTGCTGCTCGGCATGGGCAATTTCTGGGTGTTTTCTCTGGTGCTGACCATCGTGGCCGTCGCCTGGTCGCTATTGGCCATGCTCAATCAGCCTCCGCCGAAATGGCTGTCGCAAGTGCTGGTAATCAGCCTGATCCTGCGCTTTTCCATTCCGATGACGGTGTTGGGCACCGACTGGGTATTCCAGCAATTCCTGGCCGACTCGTATGCCGAGAGTCAGCAGCAAATCCATCTTGCCTCCGATCAGGTCGAAGCTTTCCAGGCCAGGGAGCAGACGCCAGCCGCGGGTAGCGCTGAAGCGGAACCGGGATGGTGGGAGGGATTGACCAATTCCATCGACAAGACGCTGAGCCAGGCCAAAAAGCATCTGGATGTGCAATCGAAGTTTCAGCAACTGCAGCAACAGGCCGAGCAATGGGCGATAGGCGTCATCAATCTCATCGTGATATTCCTGCTCGAGGTTCTGCTGATCCCCATCGTGCTGCTGTGGATCATGTTCACCGTGATCCGCAGCCTCGTGCTGAAAAATTGATCGGGACGAAGCAGATTTGATGCAAACGACGCGGTCCCTGATCTACCTTCACGGCTTCCGCTCCAGCCCGATGACCGAGAAGGGCCAAGTTTTCCGGCGCACTTTCCCCGCGGTCACGCTTGCCACCTACGATAGCCTGCATCCCGACATCAGCTACCGGCAACTGGATCGCATCGTCCGCGAGGAATTGCCGCAGCAACCTATCCTTGTCGGCTCTTCTCTCGGCGGTTTCTGGGCTTACCAGTTTGCGAAGCAATATGCGCTGTCCTGTGTGCTGCTCAACCCGTGCATGTCGCCGGAAATAACGCTAGCGCCTTACCTCGGCATCGTGCAAAACCTCTACACCGGTGAACGCGGCGTGATGGAGGAAAGCGACCTGCAGGCCTACGGTCGCTACCGGCTGGCGGGCGAAGCGGCGCAATGCGTGGTGCTGCATGAGAAGGGCGACGAGCTGATTCCCTTTCAGCAGAGCGTTGCTAACTTCGAGGGCAAGGCCAGGCTGATTTTGATTGAAGGCGGCAGCCACCGCTTCGAGCATCTGGATATTGCCATTGAGGAAATCGAGGCGCTGATATCCGGTTCGCAGGCGACCTAAGGGAAGCCGGCTGACTGAGGCGTCAGCTTGCCAGCGGAGCTTGTTTTCAGCCGGCAGCACAGCACTTGGGCCACGCTCCAGTCTTGCGAGACGCAAGTCTGCCAGGTCGCGAGCCTGATCAAGCTTCGGTGCTTTTGGCTATCTCGGCGGCAGTCTCAATCTGGAAGCCGGCGGCGATCCAGGCGTCGATGCCGCCTTCCAGCGGACGGACATTGGTAAAGCCGCGCCGGAACAGCATTTTCGCCACTTGCGCGGCCGTCACTTCATTCGGGCATGAGCAATAAAGAATGACCGGGGTGGCGGCGTCGACCTCCTCGAACTCGTTGACCTTATCCAGCGAAACGAAACGCGCGCCGGGTATCCAGCCGTTGTCGACGAGATGCGATGCGCGCGTATCGACGATGATCGGTGTTTCGCCGCGCTCCAGCAGATCGTTGAGCTGCGCTACACTGATGCGCGCCATGCGCAAATTGCGCAGGAAGCGGTAGCGTTCCCACCACTTCAGCGCGATGAAAACCGTCAAGCCGATTAGCACCAGGCCGGCACCCCATTTGCCCATTTCCACCAGCTGATTCAGCAGCTCGTCGATGGCATTGCTGAAGGTGGCGCCTAGCCAGATGGCGGAGCCGGCCCAGATCGCGCAGCCGAGGCTGTCGAACAGCACGAACACCGCCAGCCGTGTGCCGGTCGATCCCGCCAATGCGCTGGAAATCGAGGCGAAGCCGGGGATGAATTTGCAGAACAGCAGTGCCGGAGGTCCGATGCGCAGGTAAATGGATTCCGTCTGCTTGAGGCAGGAATCGGGCGACAGCGAAATCTTGCACAGCTTGCCCATGATTCTGCGGCCGAAACGGCGTCCGGCGTAATACCAGCCGAGGTCGGCGATCAGCGCGGCGATGATCGCCACCAGCAGCAGACCTGCCGACGAGAATTGGCCCTGGCCGACCAGCGCGCCCGTCACCAGCAGCAGCGGATAAGCCGGCAGCGGCAAGCCGGCCTGCTCCAGCAGCACATTGCCGAAAATGATCAGCAGGCCGTATTGCTCGAGCAGTGCCAGGAAATGTTCCATAAGGTTCAATCGTGGTGAGGGCGGATGTTGCAGTCAGGAGGTGATTCTATCCCGCTGGGCTGTCGATTTACAGCCAGTTGAGCAGCCTGTCGGGCAAGATCAATTAGCCTTCCGCATGTTGGCGATGCGTTGTTCCGTCGCCGGGCAATGCCTGGCGAATTCCGCTTCCAGTGTATCGAGGAATACGCGCGTGCGCGCCGGCATCAAGCGCCGGCCGGGGAATACGGCCCAAACCGGCACGCTCGGCAACTGCCAGTCTGCCAGTACCTGTATCAGTTCGCCGCGGCGTACGTAGGGCTCGGCGTAGTGATCGGAAAGCATGGCGATACCGGCGCCGGAAAGCGCCAGCCGCAGCAGCAGTCCGGGAGAATTGGCGACGGCCCGGCCCGGCGGCTTGCCGTCCCATTGCATGCCGTCGCGTGCCAGGCGCCACGGCACAGGTTCGCCGCTTCGCCCCATGAGGTGCAGCGCGTCATGCTCCATCCCCTCGTCATCTTCGACGACCAGCA
>CBILOJ010000106.1:0-6908 GCA_966238525.1 uncultured Methylophilaceae bacterium
CGATCTCGCGAATCTCCACGGCGATACCGCTATAGCGCAGCGCCATCCGTGCGCGCATGGCGTAGGGGCAACGCCGGTAGGAATAGAGAACGGGCAACACCTGCACCATTAAGTGTCAGCCCAGCATCCTGCAAATTTCAGGGACCAGGCCCGGACCACGGTAGATGAGGCCGCTATAAACCTGTACCAGCGCCGCACCGGCGTCGATCTTCTCAGCGGCGTCAGCGCCACTCATGATGCCGCCCACACCGATGACAGGCAGTTCACCCTTCAGTTGCTGCGCCAGCTGGCGAATAACCGCCGTCGACCGGTCACGCACCGGCATCCCGGAAAGTCCGCCGGTCTCATCGGCATTGGGCATGCCGGCAACAGCCTCGCGCGACAGTGTGGTATTGGTGGCAATAACGCCATCGATTTTGTGCACCCGCAGCAAATCGGCTATTTCGCCGATCTGCGCCGCCTCAAGATCAGGCGCAATCTTGAGCGTAAGCGGAACACAACGCCCATGCGTATCGGCTAGTCTGGCCTGCTCCAGCTTCAATGCGGCCAGCAGGCTGGCCAATGCGTCTTTCTCCTGCAACTGGCGCAGATTCTTGGTATTCGGTGAAGAAATGTTGACGGTGATATAGCTGGCATATGGGTATACCTTGCGCAGGCAGATCAGGTAATCGTCGATCGCACGTTCATTCGGCGTATCGAAGTTCTTGCCGATGTTGATGCCGAGAACGCCGCCCTGTTGATAGAACCTGGACGTCTTGACGTTCTCGATCAGGTGATCAACACCGAGGTTATTGAAACCAAAACGGTTGATGATGCCTTCCGCCTCTTTCACGCGGAACAGTCGCGGCTTGGGATTGCCGGGTTGCGGTCGCGGCGTGATCGTGCCTACTTCGATGAAACCGAATCCCAATGCTGCCAGCCCGTCAATATATGCCGCATTCTTGTCGAGCCCGGCTGCCAGGCCGACCGCATTTGGAAAAACCAACCCCATCACCTGACGTGGCTGACAACGGTAAGACTTGGCCAGCAAAGCAAGTGCACCGGTTTTCTCAGCGTATTTGAGGCTTTTCAGCGTGAGGTCATGGGCACGCTCTGCATCAAGCTGGAACAAAAGGGGCTTGGAAAACGAATAAATATCCATGCCCGGATTTTACTGGAATACGAAAGCGGTGGGGGTGGGAGAGTTATTGGGCGCGATAATCGCGTCCCTACCATGATGTTGACGTTCGTAGGGGCGCAATTCATTGCGCCCTAGTGCTTTTACAACAACACCGTCGGGGGTAGCCCGACAGCTAATTACTTTCTTTTCACCAGCAAAAAAAGTAATCAAAGAAAGTGCCGCCCCGATGCCGCTTCATCCTGCGTTGCTCGTCAATAGCAGGTGGCTTGCGCAACGCGCCCTGACAAGCCATACAAACCATGGCTTGTTGCGGAGCTTGAACGGTGCGCACCACTAATCCGCTATTGACTGCGCTACTCGGCGCGGCATAAGGCGAAGAAAATCAAAACCCATCGTCATTCCAGCGAAAGCTGGAATCCCAGTGTTTTAAATCAAAAAACTACCGTCATTCCGGGCTTGACTTCGGAATCCAGTATTCCGATACAGGAACCTTGTCTGGATTCCGGTCTACGCCGGAATGACGAATAACAGATGGTTTGCTTTTGACTTTAAATCCCCTCTGCCGCGCCGAGCAGCGCAGTCAGCACGGGAGGGTTCGGCAACCACTTGTTTGAGCTCCGCAATAGCTCACGCTTTATGTGAGCTATCAGGACGAGTTTGATTGACGCCCGTGATAAAGAGCAGCGCAGGGGGAGTTAAGCGGCAGCGGGTGCCCTTCTCTTTGGATACTTTCTCTTGGGCAAACAAGAGAAAGTATCTCGCCAGTCGGGCGAGGCCGACAAAAACATTTAGTGTTGAACAGATGGGGAGACGTAATCTATGAGCGCTTTTCTTAAATAAAGCATTTATTAAATCGCTCTTAGGAGAAAACGATGAGGTCTAGAATTAAACATTTTGTAATTAGATTTAGTTCTGCATTGATATGGGGGCGCAATACTGAAAAAGCTTACGCTGCAGCAGAGCAAAAAGCATTCAATGCCGTTTTTGAAAGTAAATCACCAATATCTATCAAGGAATGGTGGGGCAAATGGGAATGGTTATTTAATGCGATTGCCATTATTCTCGGCATCCTTTACACCCTGACCCATCTATCGTGAAGTGGTTGGCGCAAGTCAAGTTTAACTTGCGCCAACTAGTATAATTATCCCAACTCCACCTGCACCAAATTATCCGAAAACGTAGTCGAGTGCCCCATATCCCCAAACTCGGCGGAACTGATGCTATTCACCGTTCCGTTGTTGAGCTGGCGCCAATAGCCTAGGGTGGCAACAACGATCCCGGGATTGACGTCCTGCGTGATGCGAGCCTGACCTTCAAAGGCGCCACGATCATTGAACACACGCACTTTCGTACCTTCCTCAACGCCGCGTATCACAGCATCGATCGGATTGATCATCACGAATTGCTCGCCTTGCCCCTTGATCTTCTCGGCGATATTGGCGTAGCAGGAATTCAGGAAGCCATGGCTTTTCGGCGAGATGATGCTTAGTGGGTACCGAGCCGCCAATTCTGGATTAGTGTCTACCGATTCTCGCGAAGGCACATAGCCCGGCAGGGGGTCCAGATCCTCGCCAGGCTGGAAGGCGTCGTACATCTGACGGAACGGGCCGGCGACGAAGTTTTTCGCTCCCTCCACATAGAACATGCACTTGCCGGTTGGCGTCGGGAAATTACCGTTCTTGTGCGGTGCACGGTCATCCCTGCCGCCCACCTTAAGGTGCGCGAAGCCATGCTCTCGCAGATAGGCCAGGTCTATGCCCTCGCAGGCCGGAGAGCTCCAGTCGACGTAGTGTTCCAGGCACTCGCTGTCCGACCATTTGAAATTATCTTCCTCGAAGCCCAGGCGTTGTGCCAGGCGACGGAAGATTTCGTTATTGGGCAGTGCTTCGCCTGGAGCCTCAACACATTTGGTGTTGTAGGTCAGGTAGAGATGACCCCAGGACAGGATCATGTCTTCCATTTCAGCGCCCATGGTGGCCGGCAATATGATATCGGCATAGGACGCAGTGTCGGAAATGAAGTGATCGGCGACGATGGTGAACAAGTCTTCGCGCTGCAGACCGGCCACGATTTTGTCAGTTTCGGGTGATTGCGTTACCGGGTTCGAATTCCACACCATGAGCGACTTGATCGGCACTTCCAGATCAAGTTCACCCAGCAGCGCACGCCCAAGCTGCAGGATATTGACCACCGGCGTGCCCTCGGGGATGAGGTCGGGACGGCAGATCACATCGAATTTGTAGGGGTGCTCCCAAACCGGGAACTGCAATATACCACCACCGACATGGCGCCAGGCACCAATCAGGGCTGGCAGACAAGTTACGGCGCGGATGGCCTGGCTACCGCCGAAGCTGCGCTCCAAGGCTACGCCGATGCGGATGGCGGCAGGCGGCGTCGTAGCGTATTCACGGGCGAAGCGGCGAATATCCGCTGCAGGAATACCAGTGATCTTCTCGGCCCACTCTGGCGTGCAAGTTTGGGCACGTTCAGCCAGTTCGCTGTAACCCACGGTGTAGTTATCGACATAATCCTGATCGGCCAGCCCTTCCTCGATGATGACATTCATCATCGCCATCGCCAGCGCGCCATCGGTGCCGGGCTTGGGCGCGATGTGCCAGTCAGCCTCTTTGGCTGTCTTTGAAGCAAAGGAATCCACCACCACGACCTTGGCGCCCTTCTTCTGCGCGTCCTTGACGATGTGCCAGTGGTGCAGATTGGTGCTAACTGAATTGCTGGCCCAGATGATGATGTACTTGGAGTGAATAAAGCTTTCGGGATCAACACCGGCGGTTGGACCTACCGTCAGCAGCCAGGCCGTACAGGAACCTTCGCCACAGTAAGTACGCTCGCAGACCGTAGCGCCCAGGCGGTTGAAGAAAGCGTCGCCGCCGTTGAGACCGTGCACCAAGCCTTGGTTGCCAAGGTAGCTGGCCGGCAAGATGGCACGCGGACCATATTCAGCAATAAGTCCCTGCCACCGACTTACGATTTCATCAAGCACCTCATCCCAGGTGATGCGCTCAAACTGCTTGCTACCTTTGGGGCCGACGCGTTTCATAGGATAAAGCAGGCGATCAGGATGATAGTGCCGCTTTTCGTAATCCCTGAGCTTCACGCACAACCCGCCACGTGTCATTGGATGCTCCGGATTGCCCGTTACCGAAATCAGCTTGCCGTCCTTGACCTTGTAAGTCATGGAGCAGGTATCGGGACAGTCATGCGGACAGCCTCCATGGTAAGTCTTTACCTGCTCGGCGTCCTGCTGCAAAAGGCTGGCGTCCAGTGGATTGTTCATGACTGCACTCTCCTCGAAAGCTTGTAGTTTTGATCGACCCTATACAAGTTAGTATAGGACAAGCGCTGCCAATTGCAAACGGGGCCAGGCTAAAAAATTTCAGCTATTCCGAAAGCCCAAGTTGCGTCAGATTACCTAGCAGTATCAACAGTATTGTCGCCCCGGCCGGCTTTCTACAATGCCAAACGATGCAATGCTTACCCATGACTTTCGCTGCATGTTGCAAGTAAAATTGGCTTGAGGTCATGATTAGTGCGCTACATCCGCCTCAACATCAACTCAATAACAATCGGGGTCAAAAATGACAATAAAAACAAACAAATATTTAATCACCATCCTAACTTTCTGTACAACCGCCTGCTCAACCAATCCGGCTATGTCTTCTTCAGAACTTGAAGCAGAAATTCAGCAATAGCAAAATTATCATCGTACCGATAAACAAACCGGCTTTGTTAACAGAAAGAACCAAAGCACAAGCAATAGCGAATATGGTGGTATCTTCCGTCGCGGGCAGCGTCGTCGGAAGCACCGGCCATGCCGCCAATATGCAACAGCTGCAGGCAAATATGCAGATAGCCCAGAACTTTAGTCAGAGCCTGCAACAAAGCCTTCCGGATAATTATTCAATTGAATCAGGCAATGGCGCGGATTTGGCTTTGGCTAAAAAGCTATTTGATTTTTTTGGAACGGAAGCGAATGGAACGAACAAAAATCAAGAGCTATATATTTCAGTAGCAACCCCCTTATGGGAGTTAGGTTATGTTTCTCTATTAAGTGGGAATTACGAATTGAATTACAACTTGAATCTTGCTATCCAGGAAAAGATTGAAGAAAAATTCCGCTCCATTAAAACGGTCAGCTGCACCGGTCCCTTCAAGGAAAATATGCCTTTAGATGATTGGAAATCTGATAATTATAAAAAAGTCGATCTAGCAGCCGGCACTATTGTTGATGAATGCTTCAATAAATTCTTGACCGCTATTAATCTCAATCCCATTTAAGCAAATCTCACTTGCCCATTATTTGGCAAGCGACGATGTACTTGTGGCGGATAAATCTTTGGAGAGGTCGGCGCCGGTCGTCGGCCTCTCCGTCAGCAAGGTACATGAGCTGCACTCGGCAGCCAGGCTCTCGAACGCTAAATCGCATCAGGCTAAAATTCCAGCCATCTCACCAACCCAAGTTATTCCAAATGACCTATCAGTATTAACAGTATGGTGAGCCCTACTGGCTCCCTACAATTGCTCATCGCCTACGAGGCAATGGGCATATAAACTAAAATGAAACCCAGCGTGCGCTGCGGCTATCGTCAACTCTTCCTGATATGTGCATTCTGTGCCATCAGTGACGCCTCGGCGGCTATGTCAACGCCGGCCGAAACCTCAGCCCAGCAGCAGTTGCGCCAGGAAGAGCGGGAACGCGAACTGCGCATGCAGCAGGAGGTGCAGCCGGATGTGAGGCTGGGGCCATCGGCTGGCCCTGTAGTGCTCCCTGACTATCCTGCCGCAGAAGCCCCCTGTTTCCCCATCACTCGCATTACCCTCACCGGCGATGCCGCCGACCACTTCCAATTCGCGCTTGATGAAGTGACTGCTGGCCTCCATGCCGCCCTCGGCCGCTGCCTCGGCGCCGAAGGCATCAACGTCGCCATGGCGCATGTGCAGAACGCCATCATCGCCGAAGGGTATGTCACCACACGCGTCCTCGCCGCCCCGCAGGATCTACGCACCGGCGAACTCAGCCTCACCGTCATTCCCGGCCGCGTGCGCGCGATTCGCTTTGCCGATGCCAAACCGCGCGCCCACTTCTGGAACGCCGTACCCATTCAGCCAGGGGATCTCCTTAACCTGCGCGACATCGAGCAAGGGCTTGAGAACCTAAAGCGCGCCCCGACGGCGGACGCCGACATCCAGATCGAACCGGCGGAAGGCGAAGACGCCAAGCCCGGCGAAAGCGACATCGTCATTTCTTTTAAGCAGGGCCTGCCGTTCCGCCTCACCTTCAGTGTCGACGACGCCGGCTTCGACAGCACGGGCAAGTATCAGGGCGCTGTCACGCTGTCGGGCGACAACCTCCTCACCCTCAACGACCTCTTCTACGTCAACTTCAGCCATGATCTTGGCGGCGGCGATACCGGCAGCCGCGGTTCCCGCGGCCATACCGTGCACTACTCCATCCCTTACGGCTACTGGCTCTTTGGCGCTACGGCTTCGGGTTACGACTACCATCAGCAGGTCGCCGGCATCAACCAGTCCTACATCTACAGCGGCCATACGCAGAACGTCGAGCTCAAGGCGAGCCGCCTGCTCTACCGCAATGCCATCAACAAAACCAGTGTCGCCATCGGCAGCTTCTTCAAGAAGTCTTACAACTACATCGACGATACCGAGATCGAGGTACAGCGCAGGCGGACTGCCGGCTGGCTCGCCGAATTCAATCAGAGCTGGTTCTTTGGCCGTTCGCTCTTCGACTACACCTTGAGCTACCAGCGCG
>CBILOJ010000107.1:0-6830 GCA_966238525.1 uncultured Methylophilaceae bacterium
CGGTTTCACACAGGGCAACGCAAGCGCCGCCGAAGCCGGCACCGGTAAGGCGCGCGCCATAAATGGCAGTTTCAGCCTGCAGTAGCGCCACCAGCTCGTCCAGCGGCGCGATCGACACTTCGTAATCATCGCGCAGGCTCGCATGCGAAGCGTTCATGAGCTGGCCGAATTCCGTGGCGTCGACGCCCTCGCGCACGCGCAGCACGCGATTGTTCTCGGTGACGACATGACGCGCGCGGCGACGCTCCGGCTCCGGCAGCGCTTCCACCAGCACCGCATCGCTGACGTCGCGCAATGCGGCGACACCGAGTTGGCGGGCGGCGCTTTCGCACTCGGCGCGGCGTTCGTTGTAACGGCTGGACGCCAGCGTGCGCGCAATACCGGAATCGATGACAAGAATCTCCGTGCCGGCGGGCAACGGCAACACTTCGCGCACCAGCGTGCGCGTATCGAGGAACAGCATGTCGCCGACGCCGGCCAGGCTGGACGCCATCTGGTCCATGATGCCGCAGTTGACGCCGGCGTACTCGATCTCGGCACGCTGGGCGAGTTGGGCGATGCGCACGTCGTCGAGCGGCAATTTGAGCAGCAGGCGCAGTGCGCGCAACATGGCCACCTCGAGTGCGGCGCTCGACGATACGCCGACCTCCATCGGCACATTGGAAGCAACATAGATATCGAGCGGCGGCGGCTCAAACCCGAGTGCCGCCACTTCGCGCAGGCAGCCATAGACGTAGCTGGCGAAATGCGCTTTCG
This sequence comes from uncultured Methylophilaceae bacterium, assembly GCA_966238525.1. Taxonomy (GTDB): domain Bacteria; phylum Pseudomonadota; class Gammaproteobacteria; order Burkholderiales; family Methylophilaceae; genus CBILOJ01. Next base: position 757 of record CBILOJ010000107.1, read on the forward strand.
GCGGTGCGGCAAGGTCGAACTCAACCGACTGGCCGAGCGACGCGGCATGCAGGCGGAATACTTGCTTGCCGTTGGGCGCCAGCTGCACGCGCATTTTCTGCGGAATCGCCGTCGGCAGCACGTAGCCGTCGTTGTAATCGGTGTGTTCGCCGAGCAGGTTGACGCGGCCCGGCGCTTCCGCCACCACTTCAGGGCTGCTGCCGAATACCTGTTCGAAGCTGCTCATGCCACGATCCCGGTTGCGCCGGCATCGATATCGACCTCTACGTTCTGCAGCTCGCGCGCCTTGTCCTCGGGCAAGGCATCCATGGCGAAAAAGCCCGCGGCCAGCTCGGTGCCGGCCAAATACTTGAGCTTCTCGGCGGTCCGGTAAGGCGGGTAGAACTCGGCGTGCAGGTGCGATTCCGGATGCGCCTCGCCGTCGGTGGGCGCCTGGTACCACGCCATGAGGTAGGGAAACGGCCGGCTCCACAAGGCGTCGAACTTCATGAGCACGGTCTTGAGCGCGCGCGCCAGGTCAGCGCGCTGCGCGGCGTCGAGGTTGGCGAAGGTTGGGGCCGCAGCGATCGGCGCCACCCAGACTTCATACGGATATCGCGCGCAGGCCGGCACGAAGGCCAGTGCATGCTCGCCGCGGTAAAGCAGGCGCCGTCCATCCGCGACCTCCTCGCCGATCAATGTTTCGAGTACGCCGCGGCCGTGCGAGCGGTAATGCGCCAGCGCCTGCTGCTGCATGCGCGCCGGCACCGGCGGCACCACGGGATAGGCATAGATCTGGCCGTGCGGGTGATTGAGCGTGACGCCGACTTCGGCACCGCGATTCTCGAACGGCAGCACGTACTGCAGCCGCGGGTCGTCTCCCAGCATGCGCGTGCGCTCGGCCCAGACCTCCAGCAACAGTTCGATGTGCGGCAACGGCAGCGTGCCGAGCGAGGCGTTGGCGTCCTGCGTATAAACCACGACCTCGCATTTGCCCGTCGCCGGCTGCGACGGCACGATGAGTTCCGGCGCGTCGTGCGCCTCCAGGCTCAGCGACGGGAAGCGGTTGTCGAATACCGCTACCTGCCAGTCGCCGACCGGCAGCTCAGTGGGATTGTCATCGCTCAAGGTCACGGCGAGCGGGTTGTATTCGGGCGGCGGCAGGAAAGTGCGTGTCTGCCGGTAACCGGCGTAGGTGATCCATTCGCCGCGCAATGGGTGCCAGCGCAGGTGCGGATTGGCGTGCAGCGCATCGGCGAACGGACTCGGCGCGGTGATGTCGCCCGTGATCGGTGTGCGGCTGTAAAGCCTGAGTTCGCGCCCGTCCGGCTTCTGCAACACGCGCGTATGCATTACACGCCTCCAGCGATGTGCGAGCGCTGGCGCGTCGTCAGGCGCGCAATCTCGGCCAGCGGCAGTTTGGGCGTACGGTCGGCGCACAGCAGGCCGTTCGCCTCCTGGAAGGTGTCGGCGAACTGCGTATAGCAGAAGCCGCTGAACAATACGGTATGCGTGACGACCTCAAGCAGTTGACCAAATTGCTGCGCAAACTCGCGATCGTTACTGACTGCGGAATAGCCCCAGGTCTGCTCGACACCCGGTTGCGGGCACTTAGCGTAGGCAATGCCGCCGAATTCGGTCAGCATGATGGGCTGGCCGCGATGCGGATAGCCGTCCAGCGTCAGGATGCGCCCGCCCGGACGCCGGCGGTCGAACAGCTGCTCGGCGCTGACCTCGGCGCAGTAGCGCTGGCGCAGCGCCTCGGGGTTGGCGTCGTAGTCGTGGATGCCGATGATGTCGGTGGCGCTCGATTCCCAGCCATCGTTGCCGATGACCGGCCGTGTCGCATCGAGTGTCCGCGTCAGGTGATAAAGCGCCTCGACCGCATGGCGATGCTCGCGGATCGCGGTGAGTTCGGGCACGCCCCACGATTCGTTGAACGGCACCCAGACGATGACGCAGGGGTGACTGTAGTCGCGACGGATAACTTCGGTCCATTCGTGTACGGTGCGTTCGATCGCCTCGCGCGTGAAGCGGTAGGCCGACGGCATTTCCTCCCACACCAGCAGGCCCAGGCGGTCGGCCCAATACAGGTAGCGCGGGTGCTCGATCTTCTGGTGCTTGCGCACGCCGTTGAAACCCATGGCTTTCGCCAGTTCGACGTCGCGGCGCAAGGCCTCGTCATCGGGCGCGGCCAATAGCGTATCGGGCCAGTAGCCCTGGTCCAGCGTCAGCCGCAGGAAATAGGGCCGGCCGTTGAGCATGAAGCGGTCGCGCAGGATGTTGACCGAGCGCAGCGCGGTGTAGGACTTCAATTCATCAAGCACCTCGTCGCCGCGCCGCAGGCACACGCGCGCATCGAGCAGCGTCGGCCGCTCCGGACTCCACAGGATTTCATTGCGCGAGTCGTCGATGCCGGGATCGGCCAGGATGATGCGCCGTTCGGCCTCGGCATTGATGACAAGGTAGCGGTCGTGCGCGAGCAGCCGCTCGCCGTGACGCAATTCGACCTCCACCGACAAATCGGCGCTGAGGTCGCCGGCAATGACCGCTTCGAAACCGAACGAGAATTCCTCTAGGTAGGGCGTCCAGCGCAACTGGTCGACGTAGACGCGGCCGACGCGCTCGAGCCAGACGTCCTGCCAGATGCCGCTCGTGCGCGGATACCAGATCGAATGCGGCTCGCGCTGCCAGTCCTGCTTGCCGCGCGGCTTGGCCAGGTCATGCGGATCGTCTTCCGCGCGTACGGTAAGCACCTGCTTGCCGGCGGCCTCCAGCGCCTGCGTGATGTCGGCATGGAAGGGCGTATGTCCGCCTTCATGGCTTGCGACCAGACGGCCGTTGACCCAGACTTTGGCGGCATAATCGACGGCGCCGAAATGCAGTAGAACGCGGCCGCCTGCGGGCTCTATGCTGAATTCGCGCTGATACCAGCAGACGCTATGGAAATCGCGATCGCCGATGCCGCTGGCTCGCGATTCGGGCGGGAACGGAACTTCAATCTGCAGCGGCCAGTTTGCAATTTCGACCGGATGGGCGAAACGATGCTCGTCATCGAACTGGAATTTCCACGGCCCGTTCAGCGAAACCCAGTGCGCGCGCTCCAACTGGGGGCGAGGATATGCAAACGTCAAAACATTCTCCTTTGAGTACGCCAATGCGGCGCCCGGCCAAACGCGGCTGCCGTTCCGTGTCCACGTTCACCGGCAGCCACGCACCGCGCGAGTGCTGCGGCACACCGGAATCAATGCACGGAGCGGATCGGGTCGGCGGCAGAAACGGCTGGCTTTGTTGTCAGCCCAAGATTTGCATTCGGCCGCAGGAGGGTCTGTTCGTTAGCGTACGGCGCAAGCGCGCGAACCGATAGCGGGGCTTGCAAGGTGGCGGCGCAAGCGTTGCCGCCGCAAGCCAAAGGAGAGGTATTACTGCTCAGGCGCGGCGTTCTTCCACCGCACCGTCGCGCGCAATGTAAACGGTGTGGGCCAGGCCGCTGAAAATGCCATGCTCGACCACACCCGGCGTAGCGCTCAGCATGGCATCCAGCATTGCGCTATCGACGCTGTTATCGAATTGCATATCGAGTACGAGACTGCCATACGAAGTGATGGCGAGGCCGTCCTTGGCCGCATTGGGCCGCAGTTCGCCGCGACCGCCACACTGCTGCAGGCTGTGCTGCACCAGCCGCCAGGCAAACGGCATGACCTCGACCGGAATCGGGTATTTTTCACCGATACGATCGACCAGCTTGCTGCCGTCGACGAGGACGAGAAAAGCATCGCTGGCGCGCGCCAGCAGCTTTTCGCGCACGAGGTCGTAACCGCGCCCCTTGAGCAGGGCCGATTGCGGCGAGACTTCATCGGCGCCGTCGACGTAAAGATCGAGCCGCGACAGCTGCTCCAGCGCCAATAGCGGCAAGCCTAGCGATTGCGCCTTGATCGCGCTGACCACAGAGCTCGATACAGCCGTGATCTTGAGCCCTTCCTCGCGCTGGCGGCGCGCCAGTTCCTCGATGAAGTAATTGGCGGTGGAACCTGTGCCCAGACCCACCAGCATGCCGTCTTCCACCCGCCGCGCGGCGTGCAGCGCGACCAGTTGCTTGTCGTTCATGATGTTTGCTCCGCGTTATGCCGCTATCCAGTGTACCCGAGCCGGCGCCCGCTGCAATGCTTGGCTATTGCGCTTCGCTGCCGGTCTGCGGCGTGATGCGCCAGACGGTATTGCCGACATCGTCCGCCACCAGCACGGCGCCGGCCTTGTCCACGACGACACCCACCGGGCGGCCCAGCGCCTGGCCGTCGGCATCGATGAAGCCGGTCAGCACATCTTGCGGCAATCCCTGCGGCTTGCCGTCGACGAAAGGCACGAAGATGACTTTATAGCCGCTGCGCGGCTTGCGGTTCCACGAACCGTGCTGGCCGATGAAGGCGCCGTTGGCGTAGCTTTCGGGGAACAGTTTGCCGGTATAGAACGCCAGTCCCAAGGAGGCAGTGTGCGGGCCCAGGGCGTAATCGGGCACGATGGCGGAAGCCACGAGATCGGGCCGTGGCGGTTGCACGCGCTCGTCGACATGCTGGCCGTAATAGCTGTAGGGCCAGCCGTAGAAGCCGCCATCCTTAACCGAGGTCAGGTAATCGGGCACGAGATCGCCGCCGATGGCATCGCGTTCGTTGACCACAGTCCACAGCTTGCCGGTCTGCGGCTGCCAGTCCATGCCGTTGGGATTGCGCAGGCCGGCGGCGAACACGCGCACGGTAGACGAGGCGAGATCGATCTCGAGAATGGCCGCGCGGCGCGTTTCATTCTGCATGCCGTTCTCGGCCACGTTGCTGTTGGAGCCCACCGTGGCGTAGAGCTTGCTGCCATCCTTGCTGGCGATGATGTTCTTGGTCCAGTGATGGTTGATCGGCCCGCCGGGCAGGTCGACCACCTTGACCGGCGCGGCGTCGATGCGGGTGGTGCCTGCACGATAGGGAAAACGCACGATGGCATCGGCGTTGGCTACATAAAGCTGATCACCGACCAGTGCCATGCCGAACGGCGAATGCAGCCCCTGCAGAAAGGTCGAGCGCGTTTCGGCCGTGCCGTCGCCATCGCCGTCGCGCAGCAAGGTGATGCGATCGGCCGAAGGCACACTGGCACCGGCGCGGGCCATGACCTTGCCCATGACCCAGCCCTTGATGCCCTTGCGATCCTCGGGTTTGGGCGGCGCATTGGTTTCGGCAACGAGCACGTCGCCGTTGGGCAGCACGTAGAGCCAGCGCGGGTGGTCGAAATCGCGCGCATAGGCGTTGACCGCCAGACCTGCAGCCGCTTTGGGCGTCGCGGCCGGATTGTCGGGCCAGCCCACGGCCGGCGCAATATTGATGGTGGGGATGAGTTCGGAATCGGGCGGCGGCAACTTGGGTTGCAGCCCCATGCCCGCTTCCACCGGCAGATGGGCGCTTTCACCGCAAGCGGCCAGCATGGCAGCCAGCAAGGCGGCTAAAGACAGGTGCAGGTATCGACGCATAGCAGGTAGCTCCAACAGTCAGAATAGCGGTACGACGGACGCCGCCGGCCTTGCGTTGGGGCTAGACGGCTCCAGGCTCGTTGTCATTGTTGCCATCTTTGACCGACTCGGCAATGATGCCGCGCGCGAGCTCGGTCTGCTGCGGCGTCTCGGTATGGGCGATCAGGACAAAATCACCATGGTCGCTGGCTGCCCGGGCCAGATCGGAAAACTTCTTCTCGCGGTTGCCGGCGCCGATGGCAGCGCCGGCCATGCCGCCGATGCTGGCACCCCAGCCCAGCATGGTCAGCGGACCCAGCAGCGGGCTGGCGATAAACAGGCTGATATTGGCGGCAGCGATCGCCGCCGCGCCCACCGCCCCGGCACCGGTGCCTATGGCCGTCCCCACTGCGGTATCCACCAGCACATCCTTGAGCACGCTGTCGCTGTCTGCCGTCGTTGCGCGTTTCGCCGTCGGGTGATGCGGCTCCACCACTTCAAACTGGTCGCGCGGCAAGCCCGCTTCAACCAGACGACTCAAGGTCTGCTCGGTGCGCTGACGGTCGGGGTAGATGCCCGTGACCTGATGTTGGTAGCGGGTCAAGAC
>CBILOJ010000108.1:0-6816 GCA_966238525.1 uncultured Methylophilaceae bacterium
GGTACGACCATCGGCAGTCATGTCACCATCGATGGGCCGACTACGATAGGCAAGCAGAATCGTATTTTTCAGTTTGCATCATTGGGTGCGGCGCCACAGGACAAGAAATATGCCGGTGAACCGACGACCTTGGAAATCGGCGACGGCAATACCATACGCGAGTTCTGCACCTTCAATCGCGGCACGGTGCAGGACAAGGGTGCTACACGTATCGGCAACGATAACTGGATCATGGCCTATGTGCACATTGCGCACGACTGCCAGATCGGCAATCACACCATCTTCGCCAACAACTCTTCGCTGGCCGGACATGTCGACGTCGATGACTACGCCATTCTCGGTGGCTTTACGCTGATCCACCAGTTCTGCAAGATCGGCGCGCATATCATAACCGCCGTGGGCTCGGTCGTATTCAAGGATATTCCGCCGTATGTGACCGCCGCCGGCTACGACGCCAAACCTCATGGCATCAATGCAGAAGGGTTGAAACGGCGCGGTTTTTCGGCGGAGACCGTCCTGCAGATCAAACGTGCCTACAAGACGCTGTATCGCAACGGGTTGACTTTGGAAGAGGCCAAGCGCGAGCTGCAGCAGCAGGCGGCCGCCTGTGCCGAGCTCCGCATATTGCTGGAGTTTCTCGGCGCCTCGACGCGCGGCATCGTCCGTTAAGCCATGCCGACGATAGGAATCGTCGCCGGCGAAGCTTCCGGTGATCTGTTGGGCAGTCATCTGATCCGGGCATTGAAGGCACACCGGCCCGATCTCGAATTTGTCGGCATTGCCGGGCCCAAGATGATCGGCGAGGGCGCCAAATCGCTGTTTCCGATGGAAGCATTGTCAGTGCGCGGCTACGTTGAGGTATTGCGCCATCTGCCGAAGCTGCTGAAAATGCGCCGTCAGCTGCGCCGGTACTTCCTGCAGAATCCGCCTGATCTTTTTATCGGCATCGATGCGCCCGATTTCAACTTCAGTCTTGAACGCAAGCTCAAGCGGCGCGGCATTCGCACCATTCATTACGTCAGCCCGTCGATCTGGGCCTGGCGCAAGGGCCGCATGGGCAATATCCGCAAGGCAGTATCGCACATGCTGGCCTTGTTTCCGTTCGAGCCCGCGCTTTACGAAAAAGCCGGCGTGCCGGTCACATATGTCGGCCATCCTCTGGCCGATATACTGCCGCTGAAGCCAAACAAGAAAGCCGCACGCGAAAACCTCAAGCTGCAACCGCGCCGACTTGTGGTCGCCATGCTGCCGGGCAGCCGGCAGAGCGAAGTCCAGCAACTGGCCGATCTCTACGTTAAATCCGCACGCCTCATTGCCGCGGCGCGGCCAGATGCCCAGTTCCTCGTGCCGCTGATCACACGCGAGACGCGCGCGCGCTTCGAGCAGGCCATGTATACCAATGAAGGCGAAGAACTGCCGATACAGATCCTGTTCGGCCATGCCCACATGGCCATGGAAGCGGCGGACGTCGTCATTGTCGCCTCGGGTACGGCGACGCTGGAAGCCGCGCTGCTCAAGCGGCCAATGGTGATCACTTATCGCATGCCGACCCTGAGCTGGCAGATTCTAAAGCGCATGAATTATCTACCCTATGTCGGTCTGCCCAACGTGCTGGCTGAGCGCTTCGTCGTGCCGGAACTGTTGCAGCACGATGCGACCCCCGAAAAGGTCGCCGACGCCGTGCTCAAATTTGCCAGCGACAAGGCGCTGGCAGCGGACGTCGATGCCGAATTCACGCGTATGCACGAAATCCTGCGGCAGAACACGCAGGAAAAGGCCGCCCAGGCAATCCTGAGTTATCTGCCATGACAACAGAACTGCTGTTGATTGGCGGTGTGGATGAGGCGGGTCGCGGCCCATTGGCCGGTGCGGTATATGCGGCTGCAGTAATCCTCGATCCGGCGCGGCCGATTGCCGGCCTGGCTGATTCCAAGACGCTGTCGGAAAAAAAGCGCGACAGTCTGGCGGCACAGATCAAGGAATTTGCTTTGTCCTGGGCTATTGCCAGCAGCAGCGTGGCGGAAATCGACCGTATCAATATCCTGCAGGCCAGCCTGCTGGCAATGAAGCGCGCGGTCGAAAGCCTGCATCTGCTGCCGGAACGTATCCTGGTCGACGGCTTGCATTGCCCCAAGGTGGTGATGCCGGCCCAGGCGGTAGTCCGCGGTGACAGTCAGATCGAAGCGATCGCTGCGGCTTCCATTCTGGCCAAAACCGCACGCGATGCCGAAATGTGCCGTTTGCACGACATCTACCCGCAATACGACTTTGCCAGCCATAAGGGCTACCCCACGCCAGTCCATCTCGAACGCCTGCACACGCATGGTGCCTGTCCCGAGCACCGGCGCAGTTATGCGCCGGTGAGGGAGCGGCTGTTACGCGCCGAGCAGCAGGAAGACGGCCGGCTGTTTGTGTAGGTCGGGTAGCGCCGCTTTCTTCCATTCGGCGATTGACCGGCTTACGATCAATTCGTCTGCCAGGCTGAGATTGCATGCGACGCAAAGCCGCGTCGCCGGCTGGCAGTGGTCGACGATATCCTGCAGCAGGTGTTGATTGCGGTACGGTGTCTCGATGAATATCTGTGTTTCGCGATTGCTGCGCGAGCCATGCTCGATTTGCTTGAGCTTTTGTACGCGCGCGGCTTTTTCATTAGGCAGATAGCCGAGAAAAGTGAAACGCTGGCCGTTGAGGCCTGAAGCCATCAGCGCCAGCAAAATGGAAGAGGGGCCGACCAGCGGTGTTACGCGAATGCCTGCACGATGCGCCAGCGCAACCAGCTGGGCACCAGGATCGGCAATGCCAGGGCAGCCGGCTTCCGACATCAGGCCAACATCATGGCCCGCCTGCAGCGTTGTCAGCAGCGCGGGCAGCTCCGCCGGGAGCGTGTGCTCATCGAGTCGCATCATGGTCAATTCACGTACCGGCCTGGTCGTCTTGAGCGCTGCGAGGAAGCGCCGCGCAGTCTTCTCGTTTTCGACGATGAAGGTATCCAGCCCGCGCGCAATGTCGGCTACCTCGGGCGGCAACGCTTTGGCGATATCATCATCGCCCAGCGTTACCGGGATCAGGTAGAGCGTGCCTGTGCTCAATATTTGACCTGCACGCGGTAATTCAGCGTGGTTTTGCCTTCGGCCGGGATCGTGATTTGCCATTCGGCGGTATTGCTGTCGGCCTTGTGCTGCGGATGGTTGGACTGCAGGATTTTCCAGTCGCCCGGAATCGGCTCCTGCACCTTGACTGTCACAGCTTCTTTTTTGGCGTTCTTCAGTACGATTTCGTAAGCGCTTTCATAGAGATTGACGCCCTTGGCCGGGTTAGGCAATTTGGTGAAATCGGTCTGCTTCTTGTCGGCGGTAACGTCGAATGCGGCACCGAGCTTGAGGCGTACGGTTTCATTTTTAGGCGTGTGGTCGATATTGTCTTCGCCGATGAATTGCGCATTGCCCACGCTGTCCTTTTTATAGACGCGCAAAATGCCCTTGGGCAACGGCATGCCTAGGCCATCGTTCTGCTTGTTGTCGAATTCCATGTAAACGTCGGCCTTGAGCTTCTGGCCCAGTTCTCCATGCCGATCCTGATAGTAATAACCGGCACCGCGAAGCACCAGTTCCTTGCGTACCGGCACATTTGCTGCCGACAGCAGTGCGACTTGCTTGGTCTGGTTTTCGGCGAGAGTAGTGGGGCGGTTCAGCGTATACAGGTGATATTCGAACAGCGATTCTTCGGCCATCGGTGCCGGCGCGGCGGAGGCCATGGGCTTCATGCGCATGACTTCCATCCTGGCATTGCGGTCGGCCTGTACCTGGTTGACGTCGCCTGCCACCAGTTGCAACTTGGCGTTGCGATAAGCCGTGCCGCTGGTGTTGGTCAGCGTGACCCAGCCTGACAGGTCGAGCTTGTTCTCGGCGGCGTTCAGTTCGGCGACATAATCCGCTTTCCAACCCAAGCCACCAGTGAGATAGCTCAGTTCCACGTTTTGACTGGATACGCCCTTGTTCTGCAATTGCACGACGAGCGTGGGGCGATCGCGCAGATTGCTCGGTACATCGTCGTAGACGATGCGCCCCGGAATACCGGTTTCAATGCGATCGCCGATCTTGAGTACAACGCCGTTATTGGCAGACAACACCTGGGCCTGCTCGGTGGTTTCAACGCCAGTGGCAGTATTGGTGCGAATGATGCTGACGGTTTTGCCTACGTACTTCTCCAGCATTTTCTCGGGCGTCAGCAGGTCGAAGTCGAAATTCTGCTCCAGTATCTCTAGACTGCCGGGCACTGTCAGGCTGCGCAGCAGGGCAGTCTCGGGACGTATTTGCGCGCTGACATCGCGCAGGGCCAGGCTATTGAGGCCGCTGTCGAGTTCGACCTTGCGCTGATCCTTGACCAGGGCCAGATTGTCGTTATAAATGGTCACGGCAACTTCCTGCTGATCCTGCAGCGTGCTGCGGATTTCCGGAGCGGATTCGGCGGCGCCGGCGGCATTGGCAATGCCGGCAACAATGGCGCAGGTCAGGATGCGGCGTTTAAACATGGCATATCCTCCAAAGATGAGCTAGATGGAAACGTACGCGTCTAGATCGCGTTGACGCCTTCGTTGTGCAGCATATCGATCAGCGCGATGAGTGGCAGGCCGATCAATGCATTCGGGTCATTGCCCTCCATGGCGGCGATCAGTGCGATGCCCAGTCCTTCTGACTTGGCGCTGCCGGCACACTGGTAAGGCTCTTCCTTGCGCAGGTAATTTTCGATCTGGGCATCGCTGAGTTGACGAAATTCAACTTCGTACGGCACCACCTGCGCCTGCATGCGATCGGTCTGTGCATTGTAGAGGCAGAGCGCGCTATGGAAAACCACGCGCCGGCCACGCATCTTGCGCAATTGCTCTACCGCCTTGTCATGCACAAGCGGCTTACCCAGCTGTTCGTTGTCCAGCATGGCAACCTGGTCGCAGCCGATGATCAAAGCGTCTTTGTGATCATGACCGACCTTGCGCGCCTTGGCTTGTGCCAGGCGCAGTGCGGTTTCCTGTGGCGCTTCACCCGGTAACGGTGTTTCGTCGACCTGTGGTGAAACCACGGTGAACGGCAGTTGCAGGCGCTGCAGCAATTCGCGGCGGTAGATGGACGAAGAGGCGAGGATGAGTTGTGAGTTCACCATGGATGTCCGCTAATTAAAAAGCCGGCAGCGCTACACTACCGGCTTGGGTTGACACGATTTCAGAGCAGAAGATCAGCCCGGCTGGATTTCAAGCAGTGATTCATCCGGCGTGACGCTGTCGCCCTTGGCTACATGCACGGCAACAACGATACCGGATTTAGGCGCCTGGATCTCGTTTTCCATTTTCATGGCTTCGATCACCAGTACCGCATCGCCAGCCTTGACTTGGTCGCCGGCCTTGACCTTGACCTCGACAATGCTGCCTGGCATCGCAGTAGTGACACAGCCCTCGTGGGTAGGGCGCGGCCGTCCATTGGCAGCGGGCGCCGCCGTGGTTTTTTTCTTGTTGCCACCAGTGTCGGTGCCGCTGACCTCGATTTCACTCAAGGTTTCGACGAGGACTTCTTCCGCCACGCCGTCCACCGAGACGTAGAACGGCCGCTGATCCTCATCGCGATGGCCGCTGCCGGTCAGTTTGATGTGGAAAGTCTCGCCATGCAGCGTGACATTGAATTCATTGGGGGCGAACGCAGGAGCATTGGGCGTGACTGCGCCCTTTACCTGCAAGGGCTCGGCCTTGAGTGTGCCGGCATTGCGCTCCTGCAGAAAGGTCTTGGCCAGGTCTGGGAACATGGCGTAAGTCAGCACGTCTTCTTCCGATTTGGCCAGGCCTTCGGTTTCGATGCTGAGTTTTTCCATCTCGTCCTGCAACAGGTCGGCTGGGCGACAGGCAATCAGTTCGGCATCGCCGACGGCGAGGCTGCGGACGTCGGCGTTGATGGTGCCTGGCGCCTTGCCGTAATGGCCGAGCAGGTAATTCTTGACTTCGTTGGTCACGGTTTTATAACGGGCGCCCGTCAGTACATTAAGCACAGCCTGCGTACCGACGATTTGCGAAGTCGGCGTTACCAGCGGCGGATAGCCCAGATCCTCGCGCACGCGTGGAATCTCGGCCAGCACTTCGTCCATGCGATTGAGTGCACCCTGGTCCTTGAGCTGATTGGACAGATTGGAGATCATGCCGCCCGGTACCTGGTTGACCAGCACGCGTGTATCAACGCCGGTGAAAGCGCTTTCGAATTGCCAGTATTTCTTGCGTACGTCGCGGAAATAGGCAGTGATTTCCTGTAGTGCGGCAATGTTCAGGCCGGTATCGTATTCCGTGCCGGCGAGCGCCGCGACAATGCTTTCGGTGGAAGGATGGCTGGCGCCTTCGCCAAAGGCCGAGTTGCAGGTGTCGAGGATGGTGGCGCCGGCTTCCACACCCTTGAGGAAACACATGGCCGACAAGCCGGAAGTGGCATGGCTGTGCAAATGAATCGGCAGGCTGATCGCCTGGCGCAGCGCTGTGACCAGTTCACCGGTGACTTGCGGCGTCAGCAGGCCGGCCATGTCCTTGATGGCGAGCGTATCGCAGCCCATGGCTTCCAGTTCGCGCGCCAGACCGACGAAGTGAGGAATATCGTGTACCGGGCTCGTGGTGTAGCTGATGGCGCCCTCGGCATGCTTGCCCGCTTGTTTGACCGACTCGATCGAAACACGCAGATTGCGCAGGTCGTTCATGGCATCGAACATGCGGAAGACGTCGACACCGTTATCGGCCGATTTCTGCACGAAGGCACGTACGACGTCATCGGAGTAATGGCGGTAGCCCAGCAA
>CBILOJ010000109.1:0-6558 GCA_966238525.1 uncultured Methylophilaceae bacterium
CAGCGCGGTCAGCGCGCTGCTCACTTCGGCCAGGCCTTTCACATAGGCATCCTCGACGATCGATCGCGAGCCAAAACCCAGCAACGCAGCGCCATAACGCAGCCGGTCGATGCGGCGCCGCAGTTTGCGTAGCCGGTTGATGCCCGGAGCTGGCAGATGGTGCATCAGATTCCTGAGCTTGCGGTCGTTGCGCTGCAATGAACTGCGTAAGACGGCCTTGGCATCCGCATGCGGCACGTCGGCGGCAAGGCAGGCGCCTGATTGCAGCAGCAATCTTTGCTGGCGCTGGCTGTCCAGTCGTTGCCGCAGCCGCTGCAAGGCGTGGGCGAGCTTGTCGAGCGACCGCTGCTGCAATAGGTCGCGATCGGACTGGGGCAGGTTGGCAGGAAATGCCGGCAGTATTTCGTCTGCAAATATATGCCAACCATGCGCAGCCTCGAGCAGGGCGATGGCCTGTTTCAGCGCTTTGCGTACCTCATCTTGCTGTAATCCGAACAACTTGAGCAGCAAATGCAGGCGCTCGCACGCTGTATGCATGGTTGCAACAGCCAGGAGTTGGATGTCAGTGTCCAGTAGCTCGTGGCCGTTCTGCAGCTGCTGCAAACACAAACCGGCGAGTTGGCGAAACGCTACTTCCGCTGTCATGTCCGTGGGCAATGCCTCGGGCAAAAGCGACGGCAAAGAGGGAGGCACAGAGGGTCGGAAATGGGCATAGCCGCGCTGGGCCTTGCTTACATTCTCGATCTGCAGCGGTATGTGCGCCTGTAGCGCCAGGGCCAGTTCGAAGATATGGCTGGCGTTGCCGTGCTTGAGTTCGAGTTCGAGCTCGCAAATGTTTTCGCTGGGCCAGTCGGCGCTGGCCATGCCCGGCTGCAGTTCGCCGCGATCGAGCGCCGCTTCAATGGTGCTGCCGTCCTCAAACACCAGCTGCCATTCAGTACGTTCCACGTCGGTGATGAAGATAGGGCACAGGGCGCGACGCAATGCCGGATCGGCGAAGATCGCGGCCAGGCCTGGCTCGGTAATCTTGTCGAAATCGGGCTGGTCGCCGCTGATGATGTCTTCCCATTCCATGCGCTGGTGCAGGCCGGCCAGCGAATGGCCTGCGCCCTTGACCGCCTGGAACCAGCCGCCTGCCATATGGCGCACACGCAAGCTGATGGCGGCGTTCAGCAATTGCAAGTCGGGCGTATCGAAATAGATGCTGGTCAACCTGCGTGTGAGCGGTTGACCGGCCAGCTGGCGCAGCAAGGCCGGATGTCGGCTCAGGCGGGCGATGTCGGCGGTGGCGATGCGCAGCTTGAGTTCGATTTCATTCGGCATGGCACTGCCCGCGCCCATGTTCCGGCGTTATCCGCATGACGGCACTCATCATGATGACGCCGGCAACTGTTCGGGTGACATCACGGTGCGCAGCACGACTTGCCGCTTGCCTTCGCGCACCTGGCTGACCAGCCACCAGACCGCGGCTTTTTTCACGCTCCAGTAGCTGGCATAGCCGGTCATGGCGAGCGCTGCAGCCATGCCCAGTGCAGGCTGGTGGCTGATGACGAGCGTCGTGCCGGACGTCTGCGGCCAGTCGGCAGCTTGCAGCAGCGTTGGCGCCGAAGTGCCCGGGGCCAATGCTTCCAGCGTGCTAAAATCGAGGCCGAGCGCAGCCGCCGTTTGCTGTGCACGCACGGCCGGACTGACCAGGATGCGCGTGCCGGCAGCAAGCTGGGGTTTCAGCCATGCGGCCATTTTTGCTGCCTGCGCATGGCCTGCGACCGTCAGTGCGCGCGCCATATCCGGGTGGCGGTCTTCCGCTTCGGCATGGCGCCAGAGTATGAGTTCCATAAAACGTTGTTCGATGGGTTGGGCTGGAATGATGCTGTCTATTATCTTATAGCCGCCCTGGATTGCGGCAAAGCGACATTGGTGAATCTAAAACTATATTTTTCGCAATCGTTGGCGCTGCTGGCCGACGGCGAAGGGGCTCAACCGGCGCTGCAGCGCCTGCTGGCTGCGGGAAGCCGGACATTGCTCAGCGAGCCGCTGCCTGCGGTGCTGTGTCGTGAATTTGGCCTGAATCCGCAAGCCGATTGGCCGTTGGCCGCGCTGTCGTGGCTGGGAGAGGGCAACGATCCGGGCGCGGATTATTGGCTGCAGGCCGAACCTGTGCATCTCGTGTTGCAACGCGATTATTTCTCGCTTAGCCATCCAGTGCCATTGGCCTTGAGCCGGGCTCATGCGGAGACGTTGACGATGGATCTCAACCAGCATTTCGCCGCCGATGGCCTGCAGTTTCAGCTCGGCCGTGAACCAGCGCAAGGCGCGCGCTGGTATTTGCGTTTGCCGGAGGCACTCCAAATGCGAACCGCATTGTCGCAACAGGCAGTAGGGCGCGATATCCGGCCTTTTCTGCCGCAAGGCGCGGATGCGCCATTCTGGCAGCGGCTCACCAATGAAATCCAGATGCTGCTGCACGATCATCCCGTCAATCAGGCGCGTGAAGCTATGGAGCTGCTGCCCGTGAATAGTGTCTGGTTTTCCGCGGGCGGGATGCTGCCTGCCGGGGTGGCGTCCGCGCATGGATATATGTTTTCCGATCTGCCGCTGGCGATCGGACTCGCACAAGCGGCGGGCTTGCAGCTGGGCAAGCTGCCGCGGGACGGTTCATCCGTGATGAACATTGACGGTAATTGCCTGGTGGCCCTGGCCGATGTCCAAGACGCGGAACAGCGCTGGTTCGGGCCGTTGCTCCGGGCCATGCAAAGCCGCAAGCTCAAGCGCCTCGAACTGTATCTGGGCATGGAGGATCGCGTGCTGGCGGTGCGGTTGCACTGGTCCGATCTGTGGCGGCTGTGGCGCAAGCCACAGCCATTGAGTGCTTGTTTTTCCCTATGAATATAGTCCAGCGCCCGGTCGATGCAGAGGCGGTCGACGTGCTCGTCGCAGGTGGCTTGCCACGAGTCATGGCCCGAGTGCTGGCCGCGCGCGGTATCGGTCATCCTTCGCAGCTCGAACCCAGCTTAAGCGGCCTGCTGCCGCCGCAGCGGCTGACCCATAGCGAAACCATGGCTGTGCTGCTGGCCGACGCCATCGGCCAGCGCAAACGTCTGCTTGTCATCGGCGATTACGACGCCGACGGTGCGACGGCGACGGCGGTGGCCATGCGCGGTTTGCGCATGATGGGTGCCGAGGTGGATTATCTTGTGCCCAATCGTTTCGAGTACGGCTACGGGCTGACGCCCGAGATCGTGGCTTTGGCGGCACAGCGCAACCCCGACATTCTGTTGACCGTGGACAACGGCATTGCCAGCGTGGCCGGAGTGGAATCCGCCAATGCGCTGGGCTTGACGGTGCTGGTCACCGACCATCACTTGCCCGGAGACGCCACGCCTCCGGCAGCCTGCATCGTCAATCCCAACCAGCGCGGCTGCGATTTCCCGAGCAAGCACCTGGCCGGCGTCGGCGTCATGTTCTATGTGCTGCTGGCGTTACGTGCAGAACTGCGTCGCCGCGGCGTGTTCGTGTCCGGCGGCGAGCCCAACCTGACGCAACTGCTCGATCTCGTCGCGCTCGGCACCGTCGCCGATCTGGTCCGCTTGGACGACAACAACCGCATCCTGGTCGAACAGGGCTTGCGCCGTATACGGTCGGGACACTGCTGTCCCGCTATCCATGCGTTGTTGCGCCTGGCCGGCTGCGACCCTGCACGCGTGAGTGCGCGCGATCTGGGATTCAGCGTGGGGCCGCGTCTCAACGCCGCAGGCCGGCTGGACGACATGTCGCTCGGTATCGCCTGCCTGCTCGCGGACGAAGAGACCGAAGCGCTGCGCCTGGCACAACAACTGCACGAGCTCAACCTGGCCCGGCGCGGCATCGAGGCCGACATGCAACAGGCAGCTGAAATTACGCTCGATACCATCGATTGCGACGGGCGCTACAGCTTGAGCTTGTACAACGCGGACTGGCATCAGGGCGTAATCGGCATCCTTGCTTCGCGCATCAAGGAGCGCCATCACCGGCCGGTGATTGCTTTCGCCCATGCTGGCGAGGACGCCGATGGCAGGGCGCAACTCAAGGGTTCGGGGCGCTCGATCAACGGTCTGCATCTGCGCGATGCATTGGACCTGCTCAGCAAGCGCCATCCCGACCTTATCCTGAAATTCGGCGGACATGCGATGGCAGCGGGCCTTAGTATCCATGAAGCCGATTTCGCGCGCTTCGACATCGAATTCGAAGCGGTGGTCGCCAGCCTGCTGACACCGGCCGACCTCGAGGCAATGATCGAAACCGACGGCGATCTCGATGGCGGCGATATCAGCTGGAATACTGCTGTCGCGCTCGAACGCCAGGTGTGGGGCCAGGGTTTTCCTCCACCTGCTTTCTGCGGCGACTTCGCCGTAGCCTCGCAGCGCATTGTCGGCGAGCGTCACCTGAAACTGAAACTGGAGCGTGACGGCCGGCATTACGACGCCATCTTCTTTCGGCAGCAGGAGTTGCTGCCGCTGCATATACGCGTCGTGTTCGAGTTGCAGACCAATCAATACAACGGCCTCGCTTCCGTGCAGCTCTGTCTGCGCCACTGGCAACCGCTGGCGTGAGTGTGCTTGCGCGTTGACCGGGCTAAGGCCCGCAAGTAGAATCTGCACCTTTTCAGGATCGACCGAATGCGGCGCAAGCTTGTAGTAGGCAACTGGAAGATGCACGGCAGTCTGGCGCGAAACGGCCAGCTGATGGCGAGCATGATCGCCGGCCTGCGCAACGTCGCCAATGCCGATTTTGCCGTCTGCGTGCCCAGCCCCTATCTTTTTCAGGCGCAGTCGGTGCTGCAGGGTACGAATATCGCCTGGGGCGGCCAGAATGTCAGCCAGTTCCAGGAAGGTGCTTATACCGGTGGCGTGTCGGCGCGCATGCTGGCGGATTTTGGCTGTACTTACGCCATTATCGGGCACTCGGAACGTCGCATCCTGATTCACGAGACGAATACCAGCGCGGCCGCCAGTTTCGGTGCCGCGCTGCAAGCCGGAATTACGCCGATCTTCTGTGTCGGCGAAAGCCTGGAGGAGCGCAAGGCCGGCGTGTCGGAAGCGGTGGTGGCGAGTCAGATGATCGCCATTCTGGATACGCTGGGCATGCAGGTCATTTCCAAGGCGGTGCAGTTGCGCGCGGTACTGGCTTACGAGCCGGCCTGGGCCATCGGCACCGGCAAGACCGCGACACCGGAGCAGGCGCAGAGCATGCATGCCTACATCCGCAAGCTGGTGGCGGAACGGGCGCCGGATATCGCAAATCGAGTGCGCATCATTTATGGGGGTAGCGTAAATCCGTCAAATGCGGCACAATTATTCGTTATGCCGGATATCGACGGTGGGTTGATCGGCAGATGTTCGCTACATGCGGACGAGTTCATAGGAATTTGCCACGCTGCGTCAGAAGCGCAGCAGGCGTAGAGGGAAAATGGAAACTCTGGTATTGGTAGTTCACGTGCTGGCTGCGGCCGGTGTGATTGGCCTGGTGCTGCTGCAGCACGGCAAGGGTGCCGACATGGGTGCTGCTTTCGGCAGCGGTGCGTCGGGCAGCCTGTTCGGTGTTAGCGGATCGTCAAATTTCATGAGCCGTGCCACGGCTATTTTCGTTGCCATATTTTTTGCTACCAGCCTGACCTTGGCTTATTTTTCGAGCCATCCGGAAGCTGGTTCCAGTGTCGTCAAGTTGCATACCGCTGCGCCAGTCCCGGCGCCAGCGGGCGATGCTGCCGGTAGCGCTGCAGAACCTGCGCAATCCAAGCCGGTCGAACCTTCAGCAAAGGATGTGCCGCAGTAATCGTTTCCTTGGGCCTGCAGCCCTAACAAAAATTGCCGTCGTGGTGGAATTGGTAGACACGCTATCTTGAGGGGGTAGTGGCGAAAGCCGTGAGAGTTCGAGTCTCTCCGTCGGCACCAGATACAGATTGCCCGGTTGCCTTGCCGGGCAAGACAGGGATTTAGCTTGCTGGAAAATTATTTTCCGATTTTGCTGTTCATCATGGTGGGCCTCGCCGTTGGCGTGGCGCCTATGGTCCTCGGCAAATTGGTCTCTCCCAATCGTCCCGATAGCGAAAAAAATTCGCCCTACGAATGCGGCTTCGAAGCCTTCGAAGACGCGCGCATGAAATTCGACGTACGCTACTACCTCGTCGCCATCCTGTTTATCCTGTTCGATCTCGAAATCGCTTTTCTCTTTCCCTGGGCTGTCGTGCTCAAGGAAATCGGTTTGTTCGGCTTCCTCGCCATGCTGGTGTTTCTTGCCATCCTCGTCGTCGGGTTTGTCTATGAGTGGATGAAGGGAGCGCTGGAGTGGGAGTAAAGATCATAAGCAATGAGCAGGTTCACGCCCAAAGGGCGGGATGCGAATGTCCGCGCATGATCTTTGGACGCCGAACCATGTACGTTCAAATTGCCGAAATCTTAACTGAGGCGGCACAGCGAACCCGCAATCTAATTGAAAAGCTGAATTCCGGCTTGCGCCGCAATCACGGCATGGTGGCTGCATGAGCATCGAAGGCGTCCTCGAAAAAGGCTTCGTCACCAC
>CBILOJ010000110.1:0-6542 GCA_966238525.1 uncultured Methylophilaceae bacterium
TCGACCAGCGGTGCTTTGACTTTTTCGGCGACGAACGTCGAGATATCGAATGCTGTCAGCTTGTTGTCCGGCGTTTTTCCCAGCAGCTCCCGTCCACTGCTGGCCCCCACCCGCATCACCATATCGGCCTGCGCACGGCAAGGTATGTTGAGGGCAAAACTACCCGCAGCTTCGATCAGCTCACGTGTGTAGGTGCGCTTGTCGATGACGACGGCGATTTTGGGCGGATCGAAATCCAGCGGCATGTTCCAGGCCGCGGCCATGAGATTGCGCTGATTACCATGAGCGGCGGAAACGAGGATGGTGGGGCCGTGATTGGTGAGGCGGTAGGCCTGTGCCAGGGGTACGCTGACGCGGCTCATTGCAGCATTTCCTGCGCGATCGGCCCAAAGGCCAATTCTTCCATGCCCCAGAAGCCGCCCTTGGCATGCAGATAATACGGGCCGCTATTGGCCTGATACAGCGTAAAGACGTAGGTCTTGCCCATATAGAAAACGCCGGAGCGGCTGAAAACAGCTGTAAGGTTGCCGGAAGCCAGTATGGCTTTCCACGCAGCTGGTTCCATCTTTTCAAAAGGCAGTGTGCTCTGGCTGCCGGGTGAGAGGTAGGTCTGGTAGCGGGATTCAAACCGGCGCTGCAAGTCCTCGGCGCCGCTATCGACGGCGTAGGCGCTCAGGCAAGCCAGCATCAACCCCAGCCACAGGACATATCGCATTAGGGCGCCCTATTTTTGCCAAGCGTCCCGTAGCGTCACCGTGCGATTGAACACAGGTTGGCCCGGAACGCTATCTTTCTTGTCTGCGACAAAATAACCGTGGCGCTCGAACTGGAAGCGGTCTTCAGGTTTGGCTTCTTTCAATGAAGGTTCCAGTTGGGCATGGATGACTTTGAGCGAATCCTGGTTCAGATCGTCCAGGTAATTGCGTTCCATGTTTTCCGGGTCGCCGGGACGGCGGGCGCCCGGATGCGCTTCCTTGAACAGGCGGTCGTAGAGGCGAACTTCGGCTTGGTAAGCATGGGCTGCGGAGACCCAATGGATGTTGCCTTTGACTTTCACCGAATCCGCGCCCGGCGTGCCGGACTTGGTATCCGGCAGGTACTCGCAGTGGACGACGGTGACGTTGCCTGCCGCATCTTTTTCACAGCTTGTGCACTTCACCACATAGCCGTAACGCAGCCGCACCATGTTGCCCGGGAACAGCCGGAAATAGCCTTTGACCGGCTCTTCCATGAAATCCTCACGTTCGATCCAGAGTTCGCGCGAGAGCGGTATTACGCGCTTGCCGAGTTCCGGCTTTTGCGGATGGTTGGGGGCGAAGCAATCTTCCGACTCTCCCTCGGCATAGTTGTCGATGACGAGCTTGATCGGATCGAGCACGGCGATGCGGCGCTCGGCGGATTCGTTCAGTACTTCACGCATGCAGTCTTCGAGGATGGCGTATTCGATCCAGGAGTCGGCCTTGGAGACGCCGATGCGCTCGGCGAACAGGCGAAAGCCCTCGGGCGTATAGCCGCGGCGGCGAGCGCCGGCCAACGTCGGCAGGCGCGGGTCGTCCCAGCCGCTGACGTACTGTTTCTCAACGAGTTCGATCAGCTTGCGCTTGGAGAGCACGACATAAGTCAGATTGAGGCGCGCGAATTCGTATTGCTTCGGTAGCGGATGGGCGAGCAGGCCGCCTTCGACCAGTCGCTCCAGCAACCAGTCGTAGAATGGGCGCTGATCCTCGAATTCCAAAGTGCACAGCGAATGCGTGATCTGCTCCAGCGCATCCTCGATCGGATGAGCGAAGGTGTACATCGGATAGATGCACCACTTGTCGCCGGTGTTGTGATGGGTGGCGCGGCGGATGCGATAAATGGCCGGGTCGCGCATATTGATGTTGGGTGCGGCCATGTCGATTTTGGCGCGCAGGACCATGCTGCCGTCGGGATGCTTGCCGTCGCGCATCTCGCGGAACAGCGTCAGGTTTTCCTGTGGCGTGCGGTTGCGGTAGGGCGAATCCTTGCCCGGCTCGGTCAGCGTGCCGCGGTTTGTACGCATTTCCTCGGCGGTCTGCTGGTCGACGTAGGCATGGCCATGCTCGATCAGGCACTCGGCCGCGCGGTACATGAAATCGAAGTAATTGCTCGCATAGTAGAGATTGTCGTCGCCCAGGCCCTCCCAGCTATAACCTAGCCATTTCACCGAATCGGTAATGGAATCGACGTATTCCTGTTCCTCTTTCTCCGGATTGGTGTCGTCGAAGCGCATGTGGCAGACGCCGCCGTAATCGCGCGCCAGGCCGAAATTGAGGCACACCGACTTGGCGTGACCGATATGCAGGTAGCCGTTTGGTTCGGGCGGGAAGCGTGTACGGATTTTGGCTGGATCGGGTGTACCGCCAGCCTGATGCGCGGCATCGCCAGGCGAACCGGCCCACTGGCGGCCGCTATAGACACCTTGTGCCAGGTCGCGCTCAACAATGTTGCGGATGAAGTTGGAAGCGGGCGCGGCGTTTTTATCGTGTGCGGTTTTATCGGATGACATGAAGGTGCTCGAATAGATTTGCGCCTATTTTACACCGTGACGGCCGCACGGGCGTGTGCGGCCGCTGTGCTAATATCGGGTCATATTAAGCATTACTGTCGAATGAATTGAATAACCTGACTTTTCCCATACTCCGCTTGCTCGCCGATGGTCGTTTCCATTCTGGTGAAGCAATCGCGCGTCACTTCAATGTGACCCGCGCTACGGTATGGAATGCGATCCGGCAGGCGGAAAGCCTCGGCGTGGAGATCTTTTCCGTGCGCGGCCGCGGCTACCGTTTGCCGCAGCCCATCGCCTTGCTCGAACGCGACCGTGTGCTTGGCGCCATTGGCGAGCAGCGCACGTGGTTTGCGCTGGAATTGCACGATCATCTGGAATCGACCAACAGCCATCTCATGAAGCAGGCCGCGGCTGGCGCGGCGCATGCCAGCTGTGTGGCTGCTTCTCTGCAGACCAAAGGCCGCGGTCGCCGTGGCCGTGCCTGGCAGGCTTGCCTTGGCGCCAGTCTGACGTTCTCGCTGCTGTGGCGTTTCCAATCGGGTGCCTCGGCATTGTCCGGCCTGAGCCTGGCGGTAGGCGTGGCGCTGATACGCGCGCTGCATGGCTTGGGAGTGAATGAAGCCATGTTGAAGTGGCCCAACGATGTGATCGTGCAGAGGCAAGGGCATTATCAGAAGCTCGCCGGTATCCTGATCGAACTGCAGGGTGACATGGAGGGGCCGAGCGCGGCTGTCATCGGTATTGGCATCAATCTGCGCCTGCCCGAATCCATGAAGCGCAGTATCGACCAGGCCGCGACCGACCTGGAAAACATCATGCGCGGATCGATCGATCCTAATTTGTTGCTTGGAACGCTATTGCAGCATCTGGCGGCGGTGCTGAACGAATTCGAGCGTAACGGGTTCGCGGCGTTACGCGAAGAGTGGCGACAGCATCACGCTTATCATGCGCAACAGGTGCGGCTGCTTTTGCCCGATGGCCGCGAAGTGCAAGCTGTCGTCAGCGGCGTTGCCGAAGACGGCGCATTGCTGGTAAGTACGGCCGCGGGCGAGCAGCGTTTCATGGCCGGGGAAATCAGTCTGCGCGGAGCGGAGGCATGACAGTTCCAGAGTCTGCGGATAACGTGCTCCTCATCGACGCAGGCAACAGCCGCACGAAATGGGCTGTTTGCCGTGCGAAAGATGAGTTCGGCATGCCATTCGAAACCGGCGGCGTTTTTATTAACGCGGAATTGTCAGATGCCGAGGTTCCAAATGCCTGGCGCACTTGTCGGCGTGCCGTAATCGTCAGCGTGGCAAGCGCCGCCGTAACGGCAAAAATCGAGACCATGCTGCAAACTGTGTCCATCGACGCTCATCAGGTGAAATCCAAGACCTATGCTTGTGAGCTTAAAAACGGTTATGCCGAACCGCAGCAGCTGGGTACTGATCGCTGGCTGGCAGCGATCGCCGCCTGGCAACATTGCCATGCCCCATGTATCGTTGTCAACGCCGGTACGGCACTGACGGTGGATGCCGTGGGCGCTGAGCCGAGGCGTGACCAGGGCTTGTTTCTCGGCGGATTGATCGTTCCTGGCTTCAGGCTCATGCGACATAGCCTGCTGCAAGGCACGGCTGGTATCAGCGCAGCTTCCGGTGCCCTGCGCGCATTCCCCGACAATACCGGCGATGGCGTATATAGCGGTGCTGCAATCGCAATGGCCGGTGCAATACTGCATATGCTGGGCCAGCTGCATCATCGTGAAGGCCAGCCGCCGTGCTGTATCGTGAGTGGCGGCGATGCTGCGCTGCTTGCCGAGGTATTGGCTGCGCAGCACGGATTCGGCTATGCCGTTACCGTAATCGATCATCTGGTACTGCAAGGATTGCAGTTGATGGAAAGAGAATGCCCATGAGGCTTGCTGTCTGGATTTTACTCGTGCTCAACATTGCCTTGCTGGCGTATTTCAATGTGGACGGCTCTGCGCCTGTGCCGCAGGCTGGCCATGCGTCGCTGCATTCGGAAAAGATTAAACTGCTAACGGCGGCCGAGATCACTCAATTGCCGAAAAAGCCCGCCGCTGCACCAGCGCCAGCTGTACAGTATGGTTGCTACGAGTGGGGCAGTTTCTCGACGGACAGCCTGGCTCGCGCCCAGGAAGCGCTGGCCGGTTTTACCTTGTCCGCCACCGTGCAGCAACAGAACCCGCAGGAAGCCACGCGCTATTGGGTTTATATTCCGCGCCATGCCAGCCTGTCAGCGGCCCAGGCTGCGCTGAGCGAAGTACACGGCTTAGGCATTCAGGACAGTTATATCGTGCTCGAACCGCAGTGGCGCTATGCCATTTCACTGGGCGTCTTCAAGGATGAGCAATTAGCGACTAAACTGCTGGAAGAAGTCAGGGGAAGAGGGGCGACTTCTGCGGTAAAGGGGGTGCGTAACCAGGAGAAGGGCCAGGCGAGCTTGCTGATCGGCAACATGTCTACCGACATGGCAGCCGAACTCGAAAAGCTCAAGCCCAGCTTTCCGGGCAGCGAGCTCAAACAGGTAACTTGTCAATAGGAGGCACTATGGGATTACTCAAGTCTTTCATGAGAAAAGTGGCGCTGGCCGCTGCCGTATTGGTGGGCAGAAACGTGCTGAGCAAGGCCGGGAATAAACAAAACGCACCCGCCGCCGCTACCAAGGCGAATGACAAGCCAAGGGCGCCAGCGAAGAGGAGACCTGCAGCTGCCGCGAAATCTGGCGCAAAGACGAAAACGGTGGGCAAGCCGGCAACGACCGCTTCAACCAAGCCTAAAGCCGGCGACAAACCGAAGCCGGCTGCCAAACCGCGCACGGCCAGCAAGCCAAAAAAGACGGTCAAACCCAAGGCCGCGGCTCCTGAACCGACGCCAAAAGCCCAGTCAGAGGATAAGTCGGCCGGACCGGGAACCGGCTCTACCGGAAGTTAAGCGAAGCTGCGCCGGAGAAAATCCAGCGCAGCACTTAAAATAACTCGAGGAATATCAGGGGAGGCTGCTATTTTGCTCGGGTTCGGCAGCTGCTGCCGTTGTTAGCTCTGAAGAATCAGAATTACTTTTCCCGATCATGACGGTGTTTTCTTTATCGTCTTTTTTGTCGTAGACGAGATTGTCGCCCATGACGATCCTTAGCCAAGCTGGATAGGTATAGGCGGTGCCCTTGTTGTGATCAATGATGGCGCCCACGCCTCCGCCGAATAGGATATTACCGAACATGCTGCCATTGGCGCGCGAAACAACAGTTCCATGGCCGCTATCTTCGCCTTCTTTCTCGCAGTTAATCAGTAGATTTTCTCCCGATCGATGAACACTGACTGCTCCCGGTGATGTCATTGCCCATTGGCCGCGATCATTCTGAGCGGTGCATTTTACGCCGGCAATTGGGTGATTGTCTTTGGAGTAGGTTTCGATTTGGACACTCTGATTCGCATCCTTGGTAATCGTTGCGCAACCACCTAATGCAGCGGAAGCCATCAAAATTATTGTCAAGCTGGCTATTGATTTCATTTTTATTGTTTCCCCCTGAGTTAAAAAAATAGCCATCAAAATGATGGCTATTGCGTTGCAGATACTACCCGTAATTATCGTTTCTTGATGTAGAGATCGGTGATGGTGCCTTCCTTCATCTCCGCCGCGAAGCATATGGTTTCCGACAGCGTTGGATGGGCGTGGATGGTCAGGCCGAGGTCGTGCGCATCGGCACCCATCTCGATTGCGAGCACGGCTTCCGCCAGCAATTCGCCGGCATTGACGCCGACGATGCCGGCACCGATCAGGCGATGCGTTTCCTTGTCGAAAATGAGCTTGGTGGCGCCTTCGGAGCGTGCGATCGAGAGTGCGCGCCCACTGGCAGCCCACGGGAACGAGGCTTTCTCGATCTCGATGCCCTGGGTCTTGGCATCGGTTTCGGTAACGCCAGCCCAGGCGACTTCAGGATCGGTGTAAGCGACGGATGGAATCGCCATGGCCTGGAATTCGACCTTGTGGCCGGCGATGACTTCGGCCGCCACCTT
>CBILOJ010000111.1:0-6479 GCA_966238525.1 uncultured Methylophilaceae bacterium
GCACCGATGACCGTACCCAGGATGATGCCGATCAGGCCGCCAAGAATGCCGATGAGGCCGCCGAGCACAGTGCCTATCATGGCCTGGCGGCTGGCGCCAACCGAGCGTGTGGTGAAGACGGAGGCGAAAAAATCGATGAGCCAGGCCAGCAGGGCCAGCACGCCGACAACGACGATCGTCGTCACGCTCACGCGCGTGAAATGATCTATCCACGCCCCGAGCAGCAAACCGCCATAGAGCAGCGGCACGCCGGGCAAGGCGGGCAGTATGATGCCGGCCAGGCCGACGAATACCAGTAAAGCAACAATCAGCCACAACCATTCCATCAGGGAACCTCCGCCTGGATCATGCGCGCCTGTATCGTGCCGGTGCGCCGCGAAAGATAGCGCGTGCTGCGGTGCTTGTCGTAAAAGCGCGGGTTAGGAATCATGGCGGCAAGCTTCGCCGCCTGATAGGCGGACAAGCCCTGCGCGCCGGTACCGAAGTAATGACGCGCGGCCGCTTCGGCACCGAACACGCCATTGCCCCATTCGATGACGTTGAGGTAAATCTCCAGAATACGTCGCTTGCTCATCATGGCCTCCAGCATCACGGTAATCACAACTTCCTGCATTTTGCGCCATGGCGTGCGCCGGGTGGAAAGAAACAGGTTCTTGGCCAGCTGCTGGCTGATGGTGGAGCCGCCGGCCACCACTCGTCCCTTCTCCAGGTTTTTTTCCAGCGCATTTTGGATACCATCCCAGTCGAAACCATCATGTTGCACAAATTTGGCATCCTCGGAGGCGATAACCGCGCGCTTGAGATGATTCGAAATCCGGCGATAATCGCGCCAGCGGTATTTGAGCTCGGCCTCAGGATTCTTTTCCTGCAGCACCGCCAGCTGCTCGCGCATGAAGGCGGTAGAGGTCGGGTTGTGACTATTCCACCAGCAGATATGCAGGAATATCCACAGCTGGTAAAGCAGCACCAGCAGAAGCAGCGCCAGCAGCGCGCGCGCAATCAGACGCTTCAACAATCTCATGCCTTGAGCTGTGCGATCACGGAAGCGGTTTGCGGATAGATTCCGCGCCATAGATGGAAAGCCGCCGCGGCCTGTTCGACCAGCATGCCCAGACCGTCGGCCACCGTAGCCGCGCCATGGCTGCGCGCGAACCGCATGAAGGGCGTTTCGCGGCCGTACATCATGTCGTAGGCCAGCGCATCGCGGCCGAAAATCGACGATGGCAGCGGCAATGCGGCATCGCTGAGTCCGGTAGAGGTGGCATTGATGATAGCGTCGAATTGCCGGGTGGCAAGCGCATCGAAAGCAACAGCTTCCAGCTTGACCCCTTGCATGGCCGCGGAAGGCACGGCTTTCTCCGCCATGGTCCGTGCCTTATCCACACTGCGATTGACGATGGTCAGCTGCGCCGGCTGTCGCTCGAGCAACGGCAGCAGCACGCCTTCGGCGGCGCCGCCGGCGCCGACCAGCAAGACACGCTTGCCGGCCAGGTCATGATTCAGGTTGTGCTCGATATCGCGCACAAGGCCGATACCGTCCGTGTTGTCGCCAATGATCTCATCGCCATCGAGCAGCAGCGTATTGACTGCGCCGGCGGCCTTGGCGCGCTCGCTCAAGCGCTGCGCCGCACGACAAGCCTCGAATTTGAAAGGTACGGTGACATTGGCGCCGCGGTAGCCGCTTGCACGCAAGCCGGCCAGCGTGTCGGCAAATCCCCGTAGCGGCGCCAGCACGCGATCGTATTCGATGTCCTGCCCGGTCTGCAGCGCGAAAGCCTGATGAATGGCCGGCGATTTGCTGTGTTCAACCGGATTGCCGATAACGGCATAGCGATCGGCCATGTCAGCCGTTGGTCCAGGGCAATTGCGCCACTTTCCAGCCGTTGATGATACCGCGCTGCTTGCTCTCCGGGTCCGATTCGCCCTCGAAGCCCTCCAGCACGTTGTAGGCTTCGCTGAAGCCATGCTGATTAGCCAGCGCCGCTGCGTGATGGGAGCGGCCACCGGTGCGGCAAATGAACATCACCAGCGCCTCGCGGTCGAGCTGCATTTCGAGATGGGCGGCAAAATCGGCATTGGCGATCCAGCCCGGGTAAAAAGCCCACTCGATATGCTCAGCCTGCGGAATGCGGCCTACCAGCTCCAGCTCCGCCTTGCTACGCACGTCGATCAGTTTGGCGTTCTGCGTCAACCGCAAGACTTCAAAAGCTTCGCGCGGCGCCAATGCCCCGGCATAAGGCAGCTTTTTTTCCAGCGCCCGTTCGCGTGCTCTTTGCAATATTTCTGTGAGCGTTTCCATTCTTTTTCTTCCGACGACTACGTTGCGAAGTATAGCTTTATCCGGCAGTAAGCATGAGAGCACCAAAACGGTGCATTCATGCCCATTCTTGCACCTAATTCGTGCGCTGCGATGCAGTTCTCTTTTATAACCTTATGTGTGAAAATAACAAATTTCGCAGCTGGCCATGGCACGGTTCCTGCTAATAATTTTTGTTGCCAGATTTACCAATACTATAACTCTTAACTCTCTTGGAGAAGCACATGGCGGTCGCCGACGTAATGAAAATGGTGCAGGAGAACGACATCAAGTTTGTCGATTTCCGCTTCACCGATACCAAAGGCAAGGAGCAGCACGTTACCGTGCCCGTCTCCGCATTCAACGAAGACAAGTTCACTGAAGGCCACGCCTTCGACGGTTCTTCGATTTCAGGGTGGAAGGGGATTCAGGCTTCGGACATGCAGCTCATGCCCGATCCCGATACGGCCAATATTGATCCGTTCATGGACGAGCCGACGCTGATCCTGACCTGCGACGTCGTCGATCCCGCTGATGGCAAGGGCTATGACCGCGACCCGCGCAGCCTGGCCAAGCGTGCCGAAGCTTACCTCAAGTCCAGCGGCATCGGCGATGTCGCTTACTTCGGCCCTGAGCCAGAATTCTTCATTTTCGATTCCATCAACTGGAACGTGGACATGAGCGGCAGCTCGGTCCGCATCAACTCGGAAGAAGCCGCCTGGTCCACCAACGACAAGTTCGAAGGCGGCAACATCGGTCACCGCCCCGGCGTCAAGGGCGGCTATTTCCCGGTTCCTCCGGTCGACTCGCTGCAGGACGTTCGCTCCGCCATGTGCGTGGCGCTGGAAGCCATGGGCGTACCGGTCGAAGTGCATCACCATGAAGTGGCCACCGCCGGCCAATGCGAAATCGGCACCAAGTTCAGCAGCCTGGTACAGCGCGCCGACTGGACGCAGATTCTCAAGTACGTCGTGCTGAATACCGCACACGCTTACGGCAAGACTGCGACCTTCATGCCCAAGCCCTTCGCCGGCGACAACGGCTCCGGCATGCACGTGCACCAATCGGTGTGGAAAGACGGCAAGAATCTGTTCGCAGGCAACGGCTACGCCGGCCTGAGCGAGTTCGCGCTCTACTACATCGGCGGCATCATCAAGCACGCACGCGCGCTGAACGCGATCACCAATCCCGGCACCAACTCCTACAAGCGCCTGGTACCGCACTTCGAAGCACCGGTTAAGCTGGCTTATTCGGCCAAGAACCGCTCCGCCGCGATCCGCATCCCGTTCGTGCATTCGGACAAGGCGCGCCGCGTCGAAGCGCGCTTCCCCGATCCGATCGCCAACCCCTACCTGGCGTTCAGCGCCCTGCTGATGGCCGGCCTTGATGGCGTGCAGAACAAGATCCATCCGGGCGAGCCTGCCACCAAGGATCTTTACCACCTGCCGCCTGAGGAAGACGCCCAGATCCCGACCGTCTGCTCCTCGCTGGAACAGGCGCTGGAAGCGCTGGACAAGGACCGCGAGTTCCTGACCCGTGGCGGCGTCTTCTCCGAAGACTGGATCAACAGCTACATCGATCTCAAGATGGAAGAAGTCAACAAGCTGCGCATTACGCCGCACCCGGTTGAATTCGGCTTGTACTACAGCTGCTGATTTCGCTCACGGCAAATTAGCTGGAAAGGCGGGGCAACCCGCCTTTTTTATTGCCTGCTCGAATCAATGGCCAAGCTATGGCCAGTTCAACTGTGAGGGCAGCGCGCGTTGCCTTCTGCATCGTTTCTACACTACACTCCCCGCTATGAACAAGACCTTGTCGAGCCTGGCCTTGTGCCTGCTTCTCCTGGGTGCCGGCGTTGTCGCGCAGGCGCAGATTTACAAGCATGTCGATGCCAACGGCAGAGTGACTTACTCCAATATCCCAAGCAAAGGCGCCATCAAGCTCGATATTGAGCCCGTGTCGCCGGCCTCGCCTGAACCGCCGAAACAGAACCGGGCCAAAACGCCGACGCCATCCAGCTTCCCACGGGTCGATCAAAAAACGCAGGACCAGCGCGACGACAAGCGCAAGCAGATCCTGCAGAGCGAGCTCGAAATCGAGCAAAAGGCGCTGAAGGAAGCGCAGCAAGCCTACGAGGAAGGCAAGGCCAAGCCCGAAGTCTATCGTGGCGCCAAGGGCAAGACCTTCCGCAACGTGGCGAAATACCAGGAAAAGATGGAACGCCTGCAAGCCGACGTCGATCTGCACAAGAACAACATCGAGCTGCTACAGAAAGAATTGGCTGCAGTCGACTGAACGCCGGGACATTGGCCTGGCTTTTGCTTAATCAGGAACGTCATGGCACATCATCCAACTTCCCTGTTCGCCGGCCTGGAATACCTGGCCACTGCTGTCATCCTGCTCGACAAGTCGCGTCAGGTGGTTTATGCCAATCCGGCAGCCGAGGTGTTGTTCGCCGTTAGCGCCAAACAGATTCGCGGCACGCCGCTGGCACAAGTGTTTCCGGCTAGCGACATCATGCACGCCGCCGTCGAAAACGCTATCGACAAGCTGATTCCGTTTCGCGAGCACGAGTTCCTGATTACGCCGAGCCGGCAGAATTCTCTGGCCGTGACTTGCACCTTGACCCCCGTGGAAATCGGCCCGGCCAGCCTGATCCTTGAGTTCCAGCAGATGGACCAACAGCTGCGTATCGCGCGCGAAGAACGCATGCTAATCCAGCAGCAGGCCAACGCCGAGCTGCTGCGTAATCTCGCCCATGAAATCCGTAATCCGTTGGGCGGTCTGCGTGGCGCCGCCCAATTGCTGGAGCACGAGCTGCCGCAGGCGCATCTGCGCGAATACACCCAGGTCATCATCAAGGAATCCGACCGCCTGCAATCGCTGATGGACCGGCTGCTGATGCCACACCGCACGCCCAAATACGCGCCGACCAATATCCATGAAGTGCTGGAGCGCGTACGCAGCCTGCTGCTGGCGGAGTTTCCGCGCAACATCACCGTACAGCGCGATTACGATACCAGCCTGCCCGAGTTCATCGGCGACCGCGAAAAGCTGATCCAGGCCGTGCTCAACATCGCACGCAACGCCGCCCAGGCCATGCAGGAAGCAGCCACGCCTAATGCCCGTATCGTCTTGCGTACACGAGTGGCGCGTCAGGTCACACTGGCGAAAAAGCGCTATCGCGTGGCAATCCGGCTGCAGATCATCGATAACGGTCCCGGCATCCCGGCTGAAATCCGTGACCGCATCTTCTATCCACTGGTTTCCGGGCGCGAAGGCGGTTCCGGTTTCGGCCTCACACTGGCCCAGGCTTTCGTCACGCAACACCATGGCATGCTCGAATGTGAAAGCGAGGCCGGGCGCACCTGTTTTACCGTGCAACTGCCGGTAGAGCGCACTGCGGTTAAACATTCGTTTTTGAATATCACCAATTGACAGGCTGAAACATGAAACCAATCTGGATCATCGACGACGACCGCTCCATACGCTGGGTCTTCGAAAAAGCGCTGGCGCGGACCGACATGGCTTTCAAGACTTATGCTTCGGTTCAGGAAGCGCTGGCCGCGCTCGAGCGCGACGTACCGCAGGTCATCGTCAGCGACATCCGCATGCCCAACGGTTCCGGCCTTGATCTGTTGCAACAGGTCAAGCAGCGCCTGCCTGATGTGCCCGTCATCATCATGACCGCCTATTCCGACCTCGACAGCGCGGTGGCCGCCTTCCAAGGCGGCGCCTTCGAATACCTGGCCAAACCGTTCGATGTCGATCAGGCCATCGAGATCATCCGTCGCGCAGTCGACGAGAGCATGCGACAGGCTATTGAAACTCCGATGGTGGAGGAAACACCGGAAATCATCGGCCAAGCGCCGGCGATGCAGGAAGTATTCCGCGCCATTGGCCGCCTCAGCCGCTCGCATTCCACTGTGCTCATCAATGGCGAATCCGGCACTGGCAAGGAGCTAGTCGCTAGTGCTTTGCATCGACACAGCCCGCGTGGGGACAAACCGTTCATCGCCATCAACACTGCGGCGATCCCCAAGGACCTGCTCGAATCCGAACTATTCGGCCATGAGCGTGGCGCTTTTACCGGCGCGCAGGCTGCACGTCGCGGACGCTTCGAGCAAGCCGATGGCGGCACGCTGTTTCTCGACGAAATCGGCGACATGCCGGCCGACCTGCA
>CBILOJ010000112.1:0-6477 GCA_966238525.1 uncultured Methylophilaceae bacterium
GCTAAATTCGCTGCCGGATCTCGCGGTTACATATAAAACATATCCCCTGGGTCTTAATCTTGCAATCCATAGCCAAACCCGGTCTGGCTGAACAGACCATCAACAAGTCGCGCTTCGTCGCTGCGGCCGAGCATTGCGACGATGAGCGTGCGGTGAGCCTGTGCTTGCGGCGGCTGGCAACCGCGCATGCAAGCGCCCATCATCTCGCTGTCGCTTTCCGTCTTAACACCGACCAGGGCATCGTCCAGCGCTTCCACGATGCCGGCGAACCGTCGGGCACCGCGGGCAAGCCTATCCTGCAGTTTCTCGAGGGACGCAAGCTCGTCAATGTATGCGTGGCGGTCGTCCGTTACTATGGCGGCATCAATCTCGGTACCGGCGGATTGGCGCGCGCCTATGGCGGAACGGCAAAAATGGCGCTGGAAGCGGCCCAGCTCATGGAATTTGTGGAAATGCGCGAGCTACGGCTGGTGGTCGATTACGCGCAGTTCGACGCTTGTTGCCGCGAGCTCGAGCGGCAACGCGGCGTCCTGTTGGACAAGCAGTTCGGCGAACGCGTGGGGTTGACCGTTTCCTTGCCGGTGGCCGCGGCGGAGGATTTTCTGCGCCGCTACCGCTAAGGCTGCCGTATACTGCAAGCACTGCCGCTGGCAGTATTCTTCGATCATTTTGACGAAAGGGGAGACATGAACATTCACTTAGCGCTTGCGCCGCTGGTATCGTTGATTGCCGGCATTCTAATTCTCATTATTCCGCGCCTCTTGAACTACATTGTGGCGCTCTATCTGATCATCATCGGCTTGATTGGGCTGTTCGGCGTCGAGCTCTGAACGCACGCGCGATAAGCAATAAAAAAGGCCGACTCAGTCGGCCTTTTTTATTGCTGTTGGCAAATGATTATTGCTGTGCAGCAGGCGCCGGTTCTGCCACGTAAATTTCCACGCGGCGATTTTTGGCCTTGTTGGCAGCCGTATCGTTCGGCGCTACAGGTTCGCGCGAGCCGCGACCTTCGATCATGAAACGGCCAGCAGCGACGCCTTTGCCGACCAGATAGTCGCGGGTATGGGCGGCACGCTGCACCGACAACGGATTATTGATCGCATCCGTGCCCGAGCTATCGGTATGGCCGACGATGGAAACGGTCGTGGCCGGATTGTTGACCAGGCTGGCGGCAAATTTATCGAGGATGGGGCGGAAATTGGATTTGATGTCGGCACTGCCGGTATCGAAGGAAATGTCGCTCGGAATCTCGAGCTTGAGCTGGTTGTCGGCGGTCTGGCTGACTTCAACGCCGGTGCCGGCGGTGGCGCTTTCCATTTGCTGCTTCTGTTCCTGCATTTTCTTGGACCAGACGTTACCGGCAATGGCGCCGATGCCGGCGCCGACGGCCGCACCAATGGCCGCACCCTTGCCCTTGCCGGCAACGGCGCCCAGTACCGCGCCACCGGCAGCACCGATACCGGCGCCCTTGGCCGTGCCCTTTTGCGTTTCGGTCATGTTGGCGCACCCGGTCAAGGCCAGAGTGGCAACCATGACGGCGACTGTAATCTGTTTATGCATGAGCGGCTCCCTAATTATTGAGGATGTTAATGATACCGACAGGGCCTTCCGGCGTTGGTTCGAAGTCGAACCAAGGTCAGATGGTGGTGGCCGGAGCGCTATGATAGCCGAGATCGGCCGGCAACTCGCCGCCCTTGCTGAGCTTGACGGCGCAATACTTGACCTCGGCGATCTTGGCGAACGGGTCCAGCGCCGGGTTGGTCAGCAGATTGGCCGCTGCCTCGTAGTAGCAGAAGGCGATGAAGACGGAGCCGCGCGCAATGCCGTCGTCGGTACGCGCAATCAGCGAAACCTTGCCGCGGCGCGATTGCACGGTAACCGTGTCGCCGGCTTCCAGTCCGAGCGCATCCATGTCGAGCGGATGGATGCTGGCGGTAGGTGCCGGTTCAATGGCATCGAGCACGCTGGCGCGCCGCGTCATGCTGCCGGTGTGCCAGTGTTCCAGCATGCGACCGGTAATCAGCACCATGGGATATTCGGCATCGGGGCGTTCGTCGGCCAGAATGATGTCGGCCGGCACCAGCTTGGCGCGGCCGCCGGGACGTGGGAAGTCCTGATCGAAAATCACCTCCTGTCCCGGGTCGCCTTCCTGCTCGCAGGGATAGGTCACGGCGCCTTCGTTTTGCAGGCGCTGCCAGGTAATGCCGGCGATGCTGGGCATGGCGCGCCGCATCTCGTTGAACACGTCCTCGGGCCCGGCGTAGTTCCATGGCAGGCCCAACCGCTTGCCTAGCTCCTGAATGATCCAAAGGTCCTGGCGTGCATCGCCCGGCGGATTAATGGCAGGGCGGCCGAGTTGTACCAGGCGGTCGGTGTTGGTGAAAGTGCCGAGCTTTTCCGCGTGAGTGCTCGCCGGCAGAATGACATCGGCGAGATACGCCGTCTCGGTCATGAAGATGTCCTGCACCACCAGATGCTCGAGGCTCGCCAGTCCTTGGCGAGCGTGATTCGTATCGGGATCCGACATGGCCGGATTCTCGCCCTCGATGAACATGCCGGTGATAGTGCCGACGCAGGCAGCATCGATGATCTCGACCACGGTCAGGCCGGGCTTGGGATCGAGCGGGGTCTGCCATAGCGCCTCGAACTTGGCGTGCGATTGCGGGTCGTCGACGCGGACATAATCGGGGAAGCTCATCGGGATCAAGCCGACATCGGACGCGCCCTGCACATTGTTCTGGCCACGCAACGGATGCAAGCCGGTGCCGCGGCGGCCGACCTGGCCCGTGACCATGGACAGCGCGATCAGGCAGCGCGCATTGTCGGTGCCGTGCACGTGCTGCGACACGCCCATGCCCCACAGGATGATGGAGGCGCGCGAGGTAGCATAAAGCCGCGCGACTTCGCGTATGGTCTCGGCCGGGATGCCGCAGATCGGCGCCATGAGTTCCGGTGAATAGTTCTCGACGTTGGCTTTGAGCGCCGCGTAGTTCTCGGTGCGGTCGTTGATGAAAGTCTCGTTGGCCAAGCCTTCAGTAACGATCACGTGCAGCATGGCATTGAGCAGCGCCACATCGCTATCGGGCTTGAACTGCAAGTGATACTCGGCCAACCGTGCCAGTTCGGTACGGCGCGGATCCATGAGCACGAGCTTGGCGCCGGTTTTCACCGCGTTCTTGATGAAGGTGGCTGCCACCGGATGGTTGACGATGGGATTGGCGCCAATGACGACGATGACTTCGGAATACTGTACGTCCGCTACCGGATTTGAGACGGCGCCCGAGCCCACGCCTTCGAGCAGCGCTACCACCGACGAAGCATGGCACAGCCGCGTGCAATGGTCGACGTTGTTGGTGCCGAAGCCGGTGCGGATCAGCTTCTGGAATAGATAGGCTTCCTCATTGCTGCCCTTGGCCGAGCCGAAACCGGCCAGCGCATACTTGCCTTTCTCGGCGATGATCTTCTTGAAGCCATTGGCGGCGAAGTCGAGTGCTTCTTCCCAACTCGCCTCGCGGAAGGCGGCAAACGGATTGGCCGGGTCTATGGTGTAGTCCGCCGATTTAGGTGCGTCCGCACGGCGAATCAACGGTTTGGTCAATCGGTGCTGGTGGCGCGGATAGTCGAAGCCGTAGCGACCCTTGACGCACAGGCGGCCATGATTGGCCGGGCCGTCCTTGCCTACGACCTGGATGATCTTGTCGTCCTTGACGTGATAGGTGAGTTGGCAGCCGACGCCGCAGTAGGGACAGACGGAATCGACCTTCTTGTCCGGCACGACTTGCGCCGCATTCTTTGCCGGCGCCAGCGCACCAGTGGGGCAAGCCTGTACGCATTCGCCGCAGGTAACGCAGGTGGAGTCGCCCATGGGGTCATTCATGTCGAAGACGATTTCGGAATGGCTGCCGCGGAAGGCGTAGCCGATGACGTCGTTGACCTGCTCCTCGCGGCAGGCGCGCACGCAGCGCGTGCACTGGATGCAGGCGTCGAGATTGACGGCGATGGCAGGATTGGTCAGGTCGGCATCGGGCGACAGGCGCGGCGCGAAGCGGGGATTGGCCACGCCCATTTTTTCCGCCCAGTAGCTCAGTTCGTTGTCCGGCTTGTAATCCGCTATGTGATCACGGCTCGGCATATCCGCGAGCAGCAATTCCAGCACCATTTTCTGCGACGCCAGCGCGCGTTCGCTGTTGCTGACGACTTCCATGTCGGGTTTGGGCGCACGGCAGCATGAAGGGGCCAACACGCGCTCGCCCTTGATTTCGACCATGCAGGCGCGGCAGTTGCCATCGGGGCGCATGCCTTCCATGTAGCACAGGTGCGGAATGTCCACACCGTTGCGCTCGGCGGCTTCGATGATGGTCTCGCCTTCGAAAGCCTCGATCTTGTTACCGTTGAGGCTGAAGGCGATCGTGTTTGCGACTATATGCGGGGCATTCATGGCCGTTCCTACTTCAGTTCGTCCGGAAAGTATTTGATTACGCACTGCAGCGGATTGGGCGCTGCCTGCCCCAAACCGCAGATCGAAGCATCCATCATCGCGCTGGAAAGCTCGCTTAGCAAGGGCTTATCCCACACAGGATTCTGCATGAGCTTGACCGCCTTGGCGGTGCCGACACGGCAAGGCGTGCACTGGCCGCAGGATTCGTCTTCGAAGAACTTCATGGCGTTGAGCGCGAGATTGCGTGCGCGGTCGTGCCGCGAAAAGATGACGACGGCGGCCGAACCGATGAAGCATCCGTATTGATTCAGCGTATCGAAGTCCAGCGGCACGTCGCCCAGGGAGGCGGGCAACATGCCGCCCGAGGCGCCGCCCGGGAAGTAGCCGTAAAATTCATGGCCGGCCAGCATGCCGCCGCAGTATTCATTTATGAGTTCGCGTACCGTGATGCCGGCTGGCGCCAGATGCACGCCAGGTTTGTTGACGCGGCCCGAGACCGAGAATGAGCGTAAGCCCTTGCGCTCGTTGCGACCGTGTGCCGTGAACCATTCCGCGCCTTTCTCGACGATGTCGCGCACCCAGTACACCGACTCCATGTTGTGTTCCAGCGTCGGCCGGCCGAACAGGCCGATTTCGGCCAGGAAGGGCGGACGTAACCGCGGCATGCCGCGTTTGCCTTCGATCGATTCCACCATGGCCGATTCCTCGCCGCAGATATAGGCGCCGGCGCCGCGCCGCAGTTCGATATCAGGGAAAGCCGCGGGCGGATTGGCTTTGAGCTTGGCCAGCTCGGTTTCGAGAATCTGGCGGCAGCCGGCATATTCGTCGCGCAGATAGATCCAGATTTTCGAGATGCCGACGGCCCAGGCTGCGATCAGCATGCCCTCAAGGAAGCGGTGCGGGTCGAGTTCGAGATAGTGGCGATCCTTGAAGGTGCCGGGCTCGCCCTCGTCGATGTTGACCGCCATGTAGCGCGGCGCGTTGTAGCCGGCGACAATGCGCCATTTGCGGCCGACCGGGAAGCCGGCGCCGCCGAGCCCGCGCAGCCCCGAGTTTTCCATGACGGCGATGAGCTGTTCCGGCGTGCGCTGGCCAGTGATGCACTCCCGGTAAAGCCGGTAGCCGTCGGCGGCGAGATATTGGTCGTAGCCGATGTAGTCGGCGACCGGCGCCTGAATGGACTTGCTTGCGACCGCGTTGCGTACTTTGGCTGCATCTGCATGGTCGACCGGATTCTGGCCGACCACGGCGACGGGCGCGTGCTGGCAGCGGCCAACGCAGGGCACGGGTTGCACGCGGACGCCGTCGCCGAGGCCAGCCTTGAGATCGTGGACGAGTTCGCGCGCGCCGAACATATCGCAGGTCAGCGATTCGCAAATGCGCACCGTCAGCGCGGGCGGCGGCGTTTCGCCTTCCTTGACGACGTCGAAATGGTGATAGAAGGTGGCGACTTCGTAAACTTCGGTTTGCGCCAGTTTCATTTCGGCAGCGAGTGCCGCCAGGTGGGGGGCCGAGATGTGGCCGTAGGTATCCTGGATCTTGTGCAGGTGTTCGATCAGCATGTCGGGCGCTCGTGCAGCCTCGCCAAGCAACGTCGCGATTTCGGCTCGCGCGACGGGATCGACGGCGCGGCCCTTGGGTTTACCCTGCCGGTTTCTCAGCTGCTGCTTGAGCTGGTCGGGACTGACGGTTTTGTCGATAACTTGATCTTGCGGCATGCCTTGAACCCCACTATGTAATACCGATCCCGTGTTTACAGCAGCACCAGGATCTCCCCCTTGCCATCGTTGGCGATGTCGCCAGCGTAACGTTGGACCCGATTTTTATTGATTTGTGCAAACCTGCTTGGCAGTTGCGCGAAAGATTTAAACATCAAGCTTAGGAACGGTAAAGTATGCGGTCCGCAATCCCGTATGGTCGCGTGCAGCGCAGGTGCGCGCGTCAACAGCAATGTACCGCGCCGCATGCCGTAACCGGCATATTCGCCGACCTGGCCAGCCACGCCTATGGTGCCGGCCAGCATGCGCGAGGCGCAGTAA
>CBILOJ010000113.1:0-6473 GCA_966238525.1 uncultured Methylophilaceae bacterium
TGTGAATTTCCACACTGTCCGCGGCGGGACTGTCGACCCGGCTCAAGGTCATATCGGCACGGCTGGTCAACGTCATATAGGCGGCGCCGATTTCCTGGCCTGGGGCGCTGGCCCTGACCCAGGCATCGCTGACTTCCAGCGGTTCCGTCTGCGTGCAGCCCAGATTCAGACCCAGGATGAAAAAGACGATAAGCAGACGTATTGATTTCATCATGGCTGCAGCAGCCCTTGCGTTAATTGTCGGGGAGGTCGTCCGGTTGTTGTTGCACCGGCACGCGGTAGCTTTCGCTTGCCCACTGGCCGAGGTCGATCAGGCTGCAGCGTTCGGAGCAGAAAGGCCGGTAAGGATTGTCCGGGCTATATTCACTCAGCGTATCGCATTGCGGACAGGCAACCATGCGCTTGCGTTTGTCTGGCGCGTTCATAGGTTACACAGGGTCAGCTTGAAATCGACATCGATATCGCACATGCGCGGCTTCTGCGAGCAGTCCAGATTATTGAAGCGGATATTGATGGCATATTTGTTGGCGCTAACTTCGGGAAAGCAGGGCAGGCTGCTGTCGGTTTCCACGCGCAGCATTTGCGCCGGTTTGGCGCCGCCGAGCATCTGTTGGTAAAAGCCGTGATGCGCGACGAATTCATGCGTGGCGCCGCTGCCGCGCAGGATGTGCAATATGCTGCGTATGGCCTCGAACATCGGCATCAGCGGTTGCAGCCACGTCTCCAGGTCGCGCTTGCGGCGCTCCTCGCCCAGATGCAGCCAGTAGTGATAAGAAGGCAGGTCGAACTCGCATAGTCCGCCCGGAATGATGGTGCGCTGCTTGATGCTCATGAGCCATTCGTTGTCGCGCAGCGTCTGGCCCAGCTTGACCGAATCGCCGCGCAAAGTGCTGGCCGTCGTCTCTATTTCGCTGATGATGTCATTGAGCACCTGCTCCGCAATCGAAGGATTGCCGCGCAGGTTGTTCATGACCATCTTCTGGCGATCCAGCTCCTGCAGCAGGTCGATCTTCAATTCGGCGCGGTCGACGATATCGATGATCTGAAGCAAGGCCAGCAGCGCGTTGTGATGATTGAACTCGTGGCCGGCCTCTACGTTGTGCAGCACTTTGGTGAACAAATCCTCCAGCCGTAGCAGCGTTCGGATACGTTCATTAAAGGGGTAGTCGTAGCAGGGCACGGATTTCTCGAATGAACAGCTGAGTTATAAGTAGATGTTGCGGTAAATTATGAAATTTATTGGCTAACTATGCAAGCCTGCATGTATTTTTTGTGAATTTCAGCTATTTTTTCGTGTAATTCTTCCAGTGTTCCCTCATTTTCGATGAGATCGTCGGCCATTTTGATGCGCGTGGCGCGTGAAACCTGGGCTGCCATGATGCCGCGCACGGTTTCTTCGGAAAGTCCGCTGCGTTTCATGGTCCGTGTGACTTGCAGCGACTCGTCGCAATCGATGACGAGACTGCGCGTGACGTTATCCTTGTAGCGCTGGTTCTCGAACAGCAGTGAAATCGCCAGTACCTGGTAAGGCGCATCGGCGTTCTGCTCCATTTCCTTGAGCGCTTGCGCATGGATGGCCGGGTGCAGAATGCTTTCCAGGTCTTTGCGCGCGGCCATGTCGCAGAATACCTTTTCGCGCATCGCATCACGGTTCAGGTTACCGTCGGCCAGCAGGTATTCTTCGCCGAACACGTCGATAATGTCGCGTAGCGTTTCCTGTCCCGCCATGGTCAATTGACGCGCGATGACGTCGACGTCGACGATAGGCACGCCGAGCTTTGCAAAGCAACGGGCGGCTTCGCTTTTGCCACAGCCAATTCCACCAGTTAAACCGACGACGAACATGATCAGACTCCTAGATAAAAGCGGGAAAGTTGCGGACCCAGAATAGCGCGGCGATTCCGCCCAGTGCAAGGTAAGGGCCGAACGGCATGGGCAGGTTGCGCCCGCGTTTGGCGAGCACGATCAGCCCTATGCCAATGATAGAGCCGAGCAGTGAAGAAAGCAAAATTAC
The DNA here is from genome assembly GCA_966238525.1 of uncultured Methylophilaceae bacterium. GTDB lineage: Bacteria > Pseudomonadota > Gammaproteobacteria > Burkholderiales > Methylophilaceae > CBILOJ01. The sequence goes on from CBILOJ010000113.1 coordinate 2,015, forward strand.
GGCCGGCAGCAATTGCCAGCCGAACCACGCGCCTATGGCCGCCAGCAGCTTGAAGTCGCCGTAGCCCATGCCTTCCTTGCCGGTGACGAGCTTGAACAGCCAATACACCGACCACAGGCATAAGTAGCCGGCAACGGCGCCGGCAACGGCCGCCTGCAGATCGGTAAAGCCGTGATTGAAATTGAACAGCAGCCCCAGCCACAACAGCGGCAGCGTGATGCTGTCGGGCAGCAGCTGGGTATCGAAGTCGATGCAGGCGAGGGCGATTAGGGCAAAAGCGAACAGGGCGGCGGCGAGGGCGGCGGCGGAGTAACCGAACCGCCAGGCGATGAGGCCTGTCATCACACCGGTAACGAGTTCGACCAGCGGATAGCGTGCGGAAATAGGTGTTTTGCAGGCCGAGCATTTGCCGCGCAGCATCAGATAGCTCAGCACGGGCAGGTTTTCCCAGGCCGCGATGCGGTGCTGGCACTGCGGACAGGCCGAGCGTGGCACGACGAGGTTGTAGCGTTGCTCAGCGGCGGTCGATGCGATGCCTTGCAGTTCTTCGCAATCACGGCGCCACGCACGTTCCATCATTTTAGGCAGCCGGTGAATGACGACATTGAGAAAACTGCCGATCATGAGGCCGCATAGGGTAGACAGCGCAATAAAAAGCGCCGGTTCGGCGCGCATGGTAAAAGCAAAATCGGTGATGAAATCGGGCATAAATGAACCCCGGCAGTAAACTTGCGCCATCATCCCATCGTTATAAAGACATGGCAACCACGCCGGTGCCTGCAAGTCCGGGCTTGAAATGCCGGAAAAAGCCGCCAATTAGGTCTCAATCATGAATTGCTTGATAAGGAGTACAACATGACAGAAACCGCAACTAGCCAGAATGCCTGGGATGCGCCCATTGTCTGCCGTGTCGAGGTCGACTTGCCGGGCTGGCTGCAACAGCTGACCGGCCAGGGTGATTGGGAAGTCTACGACGAGGCGAAGGAAGAGAGCTACATGAGCTTTTCCATGCGTCTCGGTGAGCAGGAAGCCGCAATTACGCTGTACCACAACGGTTACGCCTTCGTCGATGTCGACGGCGAGGCCTTGTTCGACGGCACGCTGACCACGGGCACCAGCGAATGTGCTCACCTGAGTTACTACCATGCGGAAAGCGGCGAGCCGATTACCTTGAATTAAGGCCGGCCGATTTTCCTGAAAGGCATGCGCGGGCGCGTCCCGTCCATGCCTTTTTTATTGGATTTTTGTCCAGGTTGGGCCGTTAGAAACTACGCTGTACGGCGAATTCGGCCAGCCGGGTCAGGGCTTCGTGATAGTTCGAGCGCGGCAGATGCGCGATGGCGGCGCAGCCGAGTGCAGCCTCATGCTGCGCCAGCGTGCGTACGTGCTGCAGCGCGCCGGTCTGCTGGACGGCCTGCATCACGTCGGGTAGCTCATCGAGCCCGCCGTGTTCTATCGCATGGCGGATGATGGCGCGCTGGCGTTCGTCGCCGTTGCGCATCGCGTAAAGCAGCGGCAGCGTCGGCTTGCCTTCAGCCAGGTCGTCGCCCAGGTTTTTGCCGATGGCGCTGCTGTCGCCGCTGAGGTCGAGCACGTCGTCGATAAGCTGGAAGGCGGTGCCGAGGTGCATGCCGTATTGCGCCAGCGCTTCCTCGTCTCGCAACGAGGCATTGCAGACGATGGCGCCGAGACGCGTCGCCGCTTCGAACAGCTTGGCGGTCTTGTAATGGATGACTTTGAGGTAGGCGTCGTCGCTGATGTCGGCATCGTGGCAGTTGAGCAGCTGCAGCACTTCGCCTTCGGCGATGAGGTTGGTCGCTTCCGCCAGTACTTCCATGACGCGCATGTTCTGCACGTTCACCATCATCTGAAAAGCGCGGGAATAGACGAAATCGCCGACCAGTACGCTGGCGGCATTGCCGAACATGGTGTTGGCGGTGGGCTGGCCGCGGCGCAGCGCCGAAGCGTCGACCACATCATCGTGCAGCAGCGTGGCGGTATGGATGAATTCGACGACGGCCGCCAGTTCGTGGTGGCGCGGCGTGATCTGGCCGAACAAACCTGCCGACAGCAGTACCAAAGCGGGCCGCAGGCGTTTGCCGCCGCTGTCGATAATGTAATCCGCGACCTGGTTGACTAAGGCGACTTCGGATTGCAGGGATTGGCGGATAACGGCATCAACCGCGCGCATATCGTCGGCAATGCAGGATTGAATGAATGCTTGGGACACGGTTGAGCTGCCGAAAAATTTGCGTGATTTTATCACAGCCGCCCCAATGCGTGACTGTGCGCGAAACCGGCTTGACGCTTGGATTTTCAGCGCTTGATAATCGGTCGTAGTATTGAATCGATGGGGAAAACGGCTTGAAATGTAGTTATTGTGCAGTTGATAACATGCCTGACGCGAATTTTTGTCAGGGCTGCGGTCAGTCCTTCCGCACTCCTGATATAGCCGCATCGTCGTCGCCCGATCAGCCGAGCCAGACGCAAGAAAATTCGCCGCCGCCGGATGCTGCCATGCAAACCTGCTTCCGCTGCAGTGCGCCACTGCCGGCCGGTGCCAAGGTGTGCGAAGCTTGTGGCCTTGATGTGGCGAGCCTGTTCGGGCAGGACGCGGCGACGCCTACCGACCCGCCGGATGAATTCAGGGAATTGACCTTCTTCAACCGGTCGCCATCGCCCGATCCGCAACTTGCTGTGCTAAAAACCTATGCCGGCTGGCTGGCCGTGGCGGTAGTGGTGCTGATCGGCAGCTTCACTGCCTATTCCTGGCTTGAGGCGTCCAATGTCATCAGCCGTCTCATTGGCGGCAATGCCGATATGTTCAGCGCACAGGCCGAGAAACCGCAACGCACTATTGCGCAGCGCCCTGTCCGGCCTGCGCCTGATGCTGCGCCGGCCGATGCGCTGCAAGTGTCTCCGCCTGCTGTCTCTGCGCTGGCGGCGGAGACGGCGCATGCGGATGGTGCAAAGCCGGCGCCTGTTACGGCGCAGCGCTCTGCTGAGGTGGCGGTGCCTATGCAGCCGGTGATGGCGGCGACTTCACCGCCGCTGTTCGAACCTCGGACGGAGGGAGAGTCTGCGGCTGCTGCCACGCAGGTTGATGTACCCAGTGCCGCTGCATCCGCGGCAACGCCGCCGGCCGAGGATGTCAAGCCAGCGGTTATCTCATCCCAACCCCCCGTTGTAGCTGCGCCCAAGGCAGAGGTTGCTCCCAAGCCCAGAAAACGTGTCGTCGTGACGCAGATCGAACCTAACAAGAGTGACAGCAGGCCGCGCGACGAGCTCGAGGCTTTTTTCCGGCGCTGGAAAAAGAGCTTCCGGCAGGGCGTCAGCGATAGTCCCTGTACCCAGCAGGAGCGCGCGCTCAATCAGTGCAATTGAAGCTGCAGGCATTGTCGCTGCCATGCGCATCAGCGACAATGCAATCAAATCAAGCGCATACTCGTACCTTGATGTGGCGGCACAGTCTCAATTGGCGTTTGCTAATCCGGCTTTTTTACGTATAATGCGCGATTCATTTGAATGTGTAGCAACGAGGCTCAATCATGTATGCAGTCATCAAAACCGGCGGCAAGCAGTATCGCGTGACCCCGGGTTTAAAACTTAAGGTTGAAAAATTGGCAGGCGAAGTGGGCAGCAATGTCGTGATCGACCAGGTTTTGATGCTGGCTGATGGCGACAACGTGACCATCGGCGCACCGCTTATCGATGGCGCCAGCGTTCCGGCTACCGTCGTGGCCCACGGCCGCGGCGACAAGGTTCGCATCTTCAAGATGCGCCGTCGCAAGCACTACCGCAAGACACAAGGCCATCGCCAGGATTACACCGAAATTCAGATTGGCGATTTCGCAATCAAGGCTGCCAAGGCATCCAAGGCTAAAGCGGCAGAGTAAGGACTAGAACATGGCACATAAAAAAGCAGGCGGCAGTTCCCGCAACGGCCGCGACTCACAGGCTCAGCGACTGGGCGTCAAGGCTTTCGGCGAGCAGATCGTTTCTGCCGGCAGCATTATCGTACGTCAGCGCGGTACGCGCATGCATGCCGGTGAAAATGTCGGCATGGGCAAGGATCACACGCTGTTCGCCAAGGTCGACGGCAAGGTGACCTTCTCGGTCAAGGGTGCATTGCGCCGCAAGCTGGTGAATATTGTACCGGCCTGATCGCATCGCATAATCGAAAAAGCCCTATCGAACCGGTAGGGCTTTTTTGTTTGTTTTGCCACAGGCGATGCCGCTACCGCGGCGCACGAACACGAGGAGGGGCTGCTGCCCTTTGAATCATGAAATTCATCGATGAAGCGACTATCCGGGTTTATGCCGGCGATGGCGGCAACGGCGTTGCCACGTTCCGTCGCGAGAAGTACGAACCCATGGGCGGCCCCAGCGGCGGCGACGGCGGCCGCGGCGGTTCCATCTACGCCGAAGCCGACCGCAATATCTATACCCTGATCGATTA
>CBILOJ010000114.1:0-6447 GCA_966238525.1 uncultured Methylophilaceae bacterium
TTCATGCGCTGCTGGAGCAATACGGGGTTCCAGTCGTGCCCACGACCTTACCCGCCAACGAACCGGGGGACTAGCCATGCAGCATTCACTCTTCAGATTGTTGGGCATCGCGATGACCGGACTTTTGCTGTCGAACGCGCAAGCGGAAACTGCGGCCAAGGCGCCCACGGCCGAAAAGCTGCTTGATGTGCCAGTCGGGCAGACGCAGATTCCGCGCAGCAGCCAGCCGCAGCGTTTGACCAACCCCTATGCCGGCGACAGTAGCGCCATCGTCAAGGGCGGCCAATGGTTCAATGCCATGAACTGCGTCGGTTGCCACGCGCCAGAAGGCGGTGGTGGCATGGGGCCGCCGTTGTCGGACGACACCTGGATCTACGGCGGCGAGCCGGCCCAAATCTATCTGACCATCGTCCAGGGGCGGCCCAATGGCATGCCGTCGTTTGCCCAGGCCCTGCCGCCCGAGGCGATCTGGCAGATCGTCAGCTACATCGAAACCCTCAACAAATCGGACGCGAAATCCGCCGGCACGACGTCCAATCGCGAACAGCAAGACCAGCCTTGAATATGCGTCGGCTATTGATCCTACTGCTGGTGTCAGGCTTCGCGGCTGCGGGTACGGCCTGGGCCGGGACGCCCATGAGTTATATGCGTACCTTCGGTCCGGCCGGCGATCCGGTGACGTGGTTGAATTGGGGGCTGACCGCCATTTCGGTGGCCGTTACCGTCATCATCGGCCTGCTGGTGCTGCTGGCGGCCTTGCGTAAACGCCCGCCGCCGCAGCTCGATGCACAAGGACGTTTGCCGCTGGATCGCGGCCGCGGCGGCATGTCCTGGATCTACATCGGCGTTGCCATTACCGTGCTGGTCCTGTTCGTTAGCACCATCTGGAACGTGCGCGTGCTATCGGCCGTCAGTGCGCCAGCGCAGCAGCCGGCGTTGACGGTGGAAGTCACCGCGCACCAGTGGTGGTGGGAGGTGACCTATCCGTCGGATTCCCCGTCGCAAACAGTAACGACCGCCAACGAAATCCACATTCCGGTCGGCCAGCCGGTGCTGTTCAAGCTCAAGAGCGCAGACGTCATCCATTCCTTCTGGATACCCAGGCTTGGTGGCAAGACCGACCTCATCCCGGGCCGTATCAACCAGGCCTGGCTGCAGGCCGACCAGGCCGGCAGGTACCGCGGCCAATGCGCCGAATATTGCGGCGCCCAGCACGCGCACATGGCTTTGTATGTAGTAGCCGAGGAAGCGGCGCGTTTTGCTGCCTGGCGTGAGGGCCAACTGGCAGCGGCGAAGGCGGCCGAGCCGGCTAATGCCCAGGCGGCGCAGGGCAGTGAAGTGTTCGTCAATCATTGCGGCGTCTGCCATACGGTGCGCGGCATTGCGGCGCACGGCAGGCTTGGTCCCGACCTGACACATCTGATGGGCCGCGCCACGATCGCCGCCGGCCAGCTCGCCAATAATCGCGGCAACCTGTACGGCTGGATCGCCAATCCGCAGGGGCTGAAATCAGGCGCCCGCATGCCGCGCGTCGCCCTGAGCCCGCAGGAGCTGCAAGATGTGGTCGCCTACCTGGAAACACTGAAATGACGGGAGCGTCCTGGCAATGAACGAACTCTATCGCGTACCGGAGATCACCGAGGCAGGTTACGGTTCCGCTGTGGCCGAGCGGCTGGAGGCCATCTGGAAGACCGAACCCGGCCTCCATGGCTGGCTGGCGACCGTGGATCACAAGAAAATCGGCATCCGCTACCTGGTCACGGCCTTCGCCTTTCTCGTCATCGGCGGGCTGGAGGCGCTGATCATGCGCGTGCAGCTTGGCGGGCCGGAACAGACCCTGCTCACGCCCGAACAGTACAACCAGCTGTTCACCATGCACGGCATGACCATGATTTTCCTCTACGCGCTGCCGATACTGTCCGGCTTCAGCAATTACCTGTGGCCGCTGATGCTGGGCTCGCGCGACATGGCCTTCCCGCGCCTCAACGCCTTTTCCTACTGGGTGTTCCTGTTCTCGGGCGTCTTCCTGTACACGAGCTTTTTCGTCGGCCACACGCCCGATGCCGGCTGGTTCAACTACGTGCCCTATACCTCGCGCGACTACGATCCCGGGCTCGGCATCGACATCTACGCGCTGGGCATGGTGTTCTTCGGCATTTCCACTACGGCGGGAGCAATCAATTTCGTCGTCACGCTGCTGCGCACCAAGGCGCCGGGCATGTCGATCAACCGCATGCCCATCATCGTCTGGGGCACGCTGACCGCCTCGGTCGGCAACCTGCTGGCAGTGCCCGCGGTGAGCCTGGCCTTTATCCTGCTGTGGCTGGACCGGCAGTTCGGCACCCAGTTTTATCAGGCTTCGGGCGGGGGTGGCCCATTGCTGTGGCAGCACCTGTTCTGGATGTTCGGCCATCCCTGGGTCTACGCCATCGTGCTGCCGGCCATGGGCATGGTGTCCGATGCCTTGCCGGTGTTCTGCCGGCGGCCGCTGGTGGGCTATACCGTTGTGGCGCTGTCGACCGTGCTGACCATGTTCATCGGCTTCGGTGTCTGGGTGCACCACATGTTCGCCACCGGGCTGCCGCCGATGTCGATGTCGTTCTTCGGCGCCGCCAGCATTGTCATCGTCGTGCCGAGCGCGGTGGCGGTGTTCGCCTGGATCGCGACCATCTTCACCGGTCGTCCCGTGTTCAAGACGCCGTTCTACTTCTTCGCCGGCTTCGTCTTCCTGTTCACGCTGGGCGGGGTCTCGGGCTTCATGACGGCGGCGGTGCCACTGGACTGGCAGCTCACCGACACCTATTTCGTCGTGGCGCACCTGCACTACGTGCTGCTCGGCATCAACGTCTTTCCGGTGATCGGCGGCATCTATTACTGGTTCCCCAAGTTCAGCGGCAGGATGATGAGCGAGCGCCTCGGCAAGTGGAGCTTCTGGGTGCTGTTCATCGGCTTCAACCTGGCGTTCTTCCCGATGCACATCACCGGCATGCTCGGCATGCCGCGCCGTATCTACACCTATCCGTCGGGCATGGGCTGGGACACGCTGAACCTGGTGACCAGCATCGGTGCTTTCCTGTTCGCGTTTGGCGTGCTGCTGTTCCTCTACAACATTGTCGTCAGCCTGAAGCGCGGTGAAACAGCCGGCCCCAACCCGTGGGACGGCTCGACGCTGGAATGGTCCACACCGTCGCCGCCGCCGGCGTTCAATTTCGTGACCTTGCCCAATATGGCAACGCGCCATCCGCTATGGGAAGACCGGCTCGACGACAGCGAAGAACGCTCCAGCCTGCACAAAGGCATGCTGCTCGACCACGGGCGCGAAACCATAGGCACGTCTATGGTGGATAGCGAGCCGCAAGCCATTCTCAAGATGCCGGGCGATACGCTCGTGCCCTTGCTCTGCACTATCGCCCTGACCGTGCTGTTTACCGGCGCGCTGCTGCGCTGCTGGTGGGTCACGGGGCTGGCCGCACTGGCCGTGCTGGTCGTGACGATCGCCTGGCTCTGGCCGCGATCTTCCCTGGGACAATCCGCGGAGGTAACGCATGGCTGACACCCTGGATACCACATCGCGACTGCCGGTGGGCAGCGTGGGCAAGCTGGCTTCGGGCTGGTGGGGCATGTGCTGTTTGATCGCCACCGAAGCCGCCTTGTTCGCCTACCTGCTGTTCAGTTATTTCTACCTGGGCTCGCAGTCGCACGGCGGCTGGGTGCCGGAGCTGCCCAGGCTGAACGTGGCCTTGCCCAACACCATCCTGCTGATCGCCAGCAGTTTCGTGCTGAACTGGGGCGAACGCGGCATGCGGCAGGGCGAGCGCGGACGATTGCTGGCCGGCCTCGGCCTCACCGTGCTCATGGGGCTCGTCTTCGTCGGGCTGCAGGTGCTGGAATGGCACAACAAGCCGTTCGGTCTCGGCGACAATGCCTACGCCTCGAGCTATTTCATTACCACCGGCTTCCACATGCTGCACGTGATCGGTGGCCTCATCATGCTGGCCGTGCTGCTGTTGTGGGCCTCCGCCGGCAAGTTCAGCGCCGAACGCCACGCCGCTGTTTCCATCGGGTCGCTTTACTGGCACTTCGTGGACATCGTCTGGCTGTGCGTATTCAGCGCATTCTATCTGCTGCCTTATATCGATTGACGCCATGGCTAATCCGCAATCATCTTCCGCCGCTCCATCGCATCCCGGTCCCGCCCGGCGCCAGGTCAGCACCTTCGCCTTGTGGTTCGGCCTGCTGGCGGCACCCTTGGCCTGGGCCGCTGACGAGCTGCTGCTCTACTATATCGCCAGCCGGCTCTGCATCTCGCGAGCCGCTAACGATACGGCCGAAATGCTGGGGCGCGCCACGTCGCCGTGGTTCACCGTCGTCAGCGTGGTGGCCTTGCTCATTGCGCTCGCCGGCGTCTGGGTGGCCTACGACAGCTGGAATAAATCCGCGCGCGAGAAGCAGGGATCGGAACATCGCCTGCTCGAAGTGGGCGACGGGCGGACGCGATTCCTGGCGATGTGTGGGCTGCTTACCAGCGTGAGCTTTGCCGTCGGCTTCCTGTTCATCTTTTCCCAGCTATGGGTGGCGCCCTTGTGCTGAAAGGCAGGCGCTGCGTGCTCCTGGTGCTGCTATGCGCCTGGAGCGAGCCGGCGCTGAGTCACGGCGGCGCCCATGCGGCAGGCGGCAGTTGGAACTGGGCGCCGTGGCAGGTTCTCCCCATGCTGTTCGCTTGCGGACTGTATGCCGCCGGCTGCTGGCATATGCAGCACGCACGCAACCTGCACAAGGTACTCGGTCTATCCCGCATAGCCGCGTTCGCTGCCGGCATGCTGGTACTGGCGGCGGCGCTGCTGTCGCCGCTCGATGCGCTGGCCGACCAGTTGTTTTCGGCGCACATGACGCAGCATCTGCTGCTGCTGATGGTGGCGCCGCCGCTGCTGGTCTGGAGCCGGCCGCTGCTGGCCTGGCTGTGGGCCTTGCCGCTGCCGCGCCGCCGCGGCCTGGCGCGCTGGTGGAACGGCGCCGGACGGTTGCGCGCCGTGCACGCCTGGCTCATGCGGCCGCTGGTAATCTGGCTGCTGGCAAGCGCGGCACTGTGGCTATGGCATATTCCCGGCTTCTACGACTGGGCGCTGGCCAATGAATGGGTGCACGTCGTCGAGCATCTGTGCTTCTTTCTCAGCTCGCTCGCGTTCTGGACCTTGGTGGTGGAACCGTACGACGGCGCCCGGCCCAATCCGGGCCTCGCCATCGTCGCCGTGGTGGCGTTCGCCCTGCACAGCGGCATCCTCGGCGCCTTGCTGACGTTCGCTTCCGCGCCGCTTTATCACACCCACAATCTTTCCTTCCCAGGCCTGTCGCCGCTCGAGGACCAGCAGGTCGCCGGGCTCATCATGTGGATTCCGGCCAGCGTAATCTACCTGGCGGCGTTGTCCCTGCTGTTCGTCGATTGGCTGGGGCGCGCGGGCAAGCCATTGAAGCAGCGCCGCAACCAGAGCAAGCCGTTATCGGCGCCGGGTTGATTTATCGAAAATGAAGAGGGCAGGCGCGGAGCCTGCCTGCGGTCGGATTATTCCGGCTGCGGCTCAGGTGCGCCAAGGATGCTTGGGCAGGTCGCAGACGCCGATGACCTTGACGCCGGACATCGCCACTTCGTGATCGTTTTCCACCGTGCCGCCGCTGACGCCGATGGCACCGACCAGATTGCCCATCTCGTCGACGATAGGCAATCCGCCAGGGAAGGTGATCAGGCCGTCATTGGAATGCTCGATGCTGTAGAGCGATTTGCCGGGCTGCGACAGTTTGCCGAGGTCGCCGGATGGCATGGCGAAGAAACACGCGGTTTTGGCTTTCTTGATGGCGACGTCGATGCTGCCGACCCAGGCATCGTCCATGCGCCTAAACGCTTTCAGGTTGGCGCCGGAATCGACCACGGCGATACAACTGGGTACGCCGGTTTCAGCGGCCTTGGCGATGGCGGCATCGATGATTTTTTCTGCGTGTTCATAGTCCACATGCATTATGCGTCTCCTGGGATGTTATTGATCGGCTGCCGCAACGGCAGGGCGAGCACAAACGTAGCCGTACTCCTTGTCAAGGCTAGGCATAATGCCGGCCGCTATCCGTGGGGTATTGAACATAGGCGCAGAAGAATCTGCAGCGGCAGGATTGTTCCACATGCCGCACGGCTGGCGAGAAACAGGCTGCGGCTCAGCGCTGCACGTTCTGGGCGAGGAACTTGTCCAGCTCGGCGGCAAAAGCCTGGCGGTCGCCATGGCTGAAGGCCGATGGACCGGAGATATCAACGCCGCTGCCGCGCAATTCTTCCATGAAGTTGCGCATGGCGAGGCGTTCCTGGATGTTGGCGGCCGAATAGAATTCGCCGCGCGGATTGAGCGCATGGCCGCCCTTGGCGATGACTTGCGCCGCCAGCGGAATGTCGGCGGTGATGACGAG
>CBILOJ010000115.1:0-6352 GCA_966238525.1 uncultured Methylophilaceae bacterium
CTGACCAGCATCGTCGTCTACGCCTTCAACCCCATCATGCTGCAGCCGGCCAAGGCGCTGCTGCTATGGACCGAACTCGGCATGCTGATCGGTATCGCGCTGTACCTGAACAATATTGAAATCAAGACTGCCCAGCAATCAACAACGACAACAAGTGAAGCAAAAAAATGAGTAATGCCTTGCCAAAAATCAGTATCGTCACTTGCTCCTACCAGCAAGGACGCTACCTGGACGCGACCATGCGCTCCGTGCTGGAACAGCGCTACGCCGACGTCGAATACATCGTCGTCGACGGCGCTTCCACCGACAATAGCGTAGACGTCATCCGCCGCTACGCCGATCGGTTGCACTATTGGGTTTCCGAGCCGGATGCCGGCCAGACCGAGGCCCTGATCAAGGGCTTCGCCCACAGCACCGGCGACATCCAGGGCTGGCTCTGTTCCGACGACCTGCTGCTGCCGGGCGCGCTCGAACGCGTCAGCCGCTTTTTCGCCGAGCATCCGGAAGTGGACGCCGTCTATGGCGACTCGATCTGGATCGACAGCGCCGGCCGCTATCTGCGGCCGAAGAAGGAAATCGGCTTCAACCGCTTCGCCTTCCTGTTCGACCACAACTACATCTCGCAGCCGTCGATGTTCTGGCGCCGCAGCCTGTACGAAAAAGTCGGCGGCCTCGATACGCGCTTCAATCTCGCCATGGATGCCGATCTGTGGGAACGCTTTTCGCGCCATACGCGCATCACCCACATCCCGGCCTACCTGTCGTGCATGCGCTATTACCCGGAACAGAAGACGCGCGCACTGAGGCCCAAGGGCGAAATCGAAGACAACGAAATACGTAGCCGCGCCAATATTGCCAAGCCCACGCTGTGGCCAGCGTTGCGCAGCCTGGCCCGCGGCCAGCGCATCCTGCTGAAAATGCTGGCGGGAGGCTATCGCGCCCGCCCGCCCGCCGGCGTCATCGCTTCGCTCGAACGCTACTATATCCCGGGTGAATTATCATGAGCCTGGAACAAATCTGGCCCCAACTGACCCTGTTGCGCGCGGATCCGGCCGAGGGCGACAGCATGGCGTGGAAAGTGCTCTATGCCGGCCGGCGGCAACCGCTGCTGGTGCCGCTCGATCCGACCCAGGCGCGCAACGCCATCGCCTTTTTCATGCGCAACCCGCTGCTGCGCTACTGGGGACATATGCTGGTCACCCTGGATCGCTTGCTGCCGCGGGCCGAGCTGCTGCCTATGGTCAGGCTGGAGAATTTTCCTTGCAAATCGCTATTCAAAAGCGGCGATGTCGCCAATGTGGCGCTGTTTTTCGGCTTTCCCGGTCCGCTGCAGAAGTTGACCGTGTATTGCCCCGGCGCGGACGGAGAGCCGGGCATCGTCGCCAAAGTGGCGCTGCAGGATAGCGCCAACGACGCGATTGCACAGGAAGCGCACTGGCTGGGCAAGCTTAACCGGCTGCAAGCGCTGAAAGTCTTTCTGCCGCGCTTGCTGGCCGAAGGCATACTTCCCTGCGGCCGACGCTATATTTCCATGCTGGCGCTGCCGCCAGGCTCGTCCTCGTCGCATTTCGATACTCCGCACTACGCCTTTCTGCGCGTGCTGGCGCAGCAGAAGCCCATGCTCTACCTCTGGCGGCAATCGGAAGCCTACCAGCGGCTGCAGCGGCGCCTGCAAGCGATATCGCCGCTGCTGCAGCCATCGCAGCAAACCTTGTTGCTCGATGCCCTGAACGAAGTGGACCTGCAGATCGGCGACCGTGAATTGCCGGCCAGCATGGTGCACGGCGATTTCGCCCCATGGAACCTGCGCATCTGCGACGGCCAGTTGTTCGTCTTCGACTGGGAATATGCCGAGGCCTGCGGTAATCCGCTGCAGGATTTCCTGCATTTCCACCTGATTCCGCGCGCCTTGCAGCGCTGGCCGTTGCGTACGCGCTGGATGCCGGGCCTGCTGCAAAAAACGCGCCAGTTCGCCGACCGCCTGTTCGGCGCCGATAGCGGCGTCGCTGCCGCCAGCGGCGCGCTGATCACCCATTATTTGCTGGATACCATTACCTTCTACGCCGAAGCTTCCGGCGAGCTGGATATGCAGCATCCGGTGATCAGCACCTATATGCGCCTGCTCGAGGAGCGCACCGCCTGGCTGCCGGCGGTCGACAACCAGGAAGCCGGCCGTGCCCAGGCTCAGCTCAAACATGGATGACACGATGACAAGCACGCCGGCGACAGACAGCAAGGACATGTTCGCGCACCTGATACGCGGCTTCGAAGCTGCAGGCCTGCCCTACTGCATACTGGCCGGTTACGACGATTACCCCGAGCGCATCGATTCCGATATCGATTTCATGCTGCCTGCCGGCTGGAGCGCCCGCCTGCCCGGGATTCTCGCCGGCATCGGCGCCGAATGCGGCGCGCAACTGGTGCAGGCGCTGAGCCATGAAACCACCGCCACCTATTATGTGCTGGCCCGCCGCCGCGGCAGTACCGTCAGCTACCTGCATCCGGACTCGAGCAGCGACTACCGGCGCAGCGGCCGCCGCTGGCTCAACGCGGAAGCCGTCATCGCCCGGCGCCGGCGCCACGCCCAGGGCTTCTGGGTACCGGCGGCGGAAGATGCTTTCGCCTATTACCTGATCAAGAAGATCGACAAGGGCAATCTCGACGCGGACCAGGCCGCCGAACTGACGGCGCGCTATGCGGAAGACCCGGCTGCCTGCACCGAGCGTCTTTATGCGCTGTTGCCGCCGGCCGAGGCGGGACTGATCCACGATGCCGTGGTACGCGCCAGCGATTTCAGCAGCCGGCCCTGGGCCCAGGTCATACGCAGCCTGCCGCAACTCAGGCAGGCGCTGCACCAGCATGCGGCGCCGCTGCCATGGCCGGAACGCCTGCAGCAGCAGTTGCGCGACCTGCAGCGCGTGGCGCAGCGCTGTTTGCGGCCCACCGGGCTGCACATCGTCTTCCTCGGCCCGGACGGCAGCGGCAAGAGTTCGGCGATCAGCGCCGTGTCGCAGCAACTGGCGCAAACCTTCCGCCGTGTCGAATACCGCCATCTGCATCCCGGGCGCCGCTCCGGCGGCAACGACCAGGCAGTAGAGGATCCGCATGGACAGGCGCCGCGCGGCAAGGCCGGCTCGCTGGCCAAGCTGCTGCATTTCTGGTCGCGCTATGCCGTCGGCGGCCTGCTCTGGCTTTACCCGTGCCGGGTCTGCTCGACCCTGACCATCTTCGACCGCTATTACCAGGACCTGCTGGCCGATCCCGCGCGCTACCGCTACGATGCCTCGCTCGGCTTGGCTGCCCGGCTCGGCCGGCTGTTGCCGCAGCCCGACCTCGTGTTCATTCTCGATGCGCCGGCCGAAGTGCTGCAGGCGCGCAAGCAGGAAGTCCCGTTCGCCGAAAGTGCGCGCCAGCGCAACGCCTACCTGTCGCTGGTCGGCGAGTTCCGTCGTGCGCACGTGATCGATGCCTCGCAGCCGGTGGATGCCGTCGTCGCCAGGGTATTGGCACACACCCTGGATTTTCTCGAAGCGCGTACGGCACAACGGCTGCATCTGGGCCCACCGGCTACCCATGACGACCTATGCAAAAACTCAAGTTACTGATTTCCGCCTACGCCTGCGAGCCGGGAAAAGGCTCGGAGCCCGGCGTCGGCTGGCGCTGGGCATTGGAAACCGCAGCGCTCGGCCACGAGGTCTGGGTACTGACGCGCAGCAACAACGAACCGGGCATAGCGCACCAGCTGGCAGTACTCGGTCATCCGGCCAACCTGCATTTCCTCTACTACGATCTGCCGCGCTCCATGCGCTGGTGGAAACGCGGCGGCTTCACCGTACATCTCTACTACCTGCTGTGGCAGTGGGGCGCCTATCAGTTCATGCGAACGCGGATCACCGAACATCGGTTCGACGCCGTGCATCACCTCACCTTCGGCGTCATCCGCCAGCCCAGCTTCATGGGCAGGCTGGGCCTGCCGTTCATCACCGGTCCGCTGGGCGGCGGCGAACGCGCTCCGCCAGCCATGCGCCGACCGCTGTCATGGGGGGGACGCATCAAGGATATGTTGCGCGACGCCTTCAACTGGATGGCACGCTATGACCCGTGCGTACGGCAGATGTATGCGCAAGCCGGGCTGATCCTCATGAAGACGCCGCAGTCGCTAGCCTGGCTGCCCTCCAAGTATCGGTCAAAGGCCCATTGCATGCTCGAGATCGGCATCGACCGCCACGCCGCCATTGATGAAGCGCCAGCCGAAGCCGAAAAACGCCAGGCCACGCTGCACGTACTGTACGTGGGCCGTTTTCTCTACTGGAAAGGCATGGACCTGGGTCTACGTGCCATCGCCGAGCTCAGGCGCCGCGGCGTGCCGGTACGCCTGACCATGATCGGCCAGGGCAATGAGAAGTCCCGCTGGCAGCGGCTTACCGCCGAGTTGCGGCTGGCCGATTGCGTTACCTGGGTACCGTGGATGAAACAGGCGGATCTGCTCGCCGCCTACCGCACCTTCGATGCGCTGCTGTTTCCTAGCCTGCACGATTCCAGCGGCAACGTGGTGCTGGAAGCCATGGCCGGCGGCCTGCCGGTGGTCTGCCTCGATCTCGGCGGCCCGGCGCAGCTGGTCGACGAGCATTGCGGCCGGGTGGTCGCCGCGCAGGATGCAACGCAAGCCGTGCAGGGACTCGCCGCTGCGCTGGCCGAACTGGCACACAACCGCGCATTGGTCACCGCATTGCGCGCCGGCGCCCGGGCGAAGGCGCAGACGTATAGCTGGCAGCAAGTGGTTGCCGAGGTATGGGGAGAAAACGGCCTCGGCTGCCAGCTGCTCAACCAGAACAGCACAGGGGAACAAGAAAGATGAAGCTATCATTACGACGATGCCTGAGCCATGGCAGCCATGGCCTGCTGCTCATCTGCGGCCTGCTCGCCTGCGATTTCGCAGTAGCGGCCGAACGCCTGGTCGATCCCAAACACCCGGATGCGCAGGATGCGGGATCCGGCTCGGCCAATGCGCCCTATAAAACGTTGAGCTACGCCATGTCCCAGCTCAAGCCGGGCGATCACCTGACCATTGCCGCCGGCACTTACCGCGATGCGCTGGTCTTTCCGGCGAAACCCTGGACCCGCATCACCCCGGCTGCCATCGAAGCCGGCAAGATCGAGGCCACCACCCTGATGCAAGGTAAGGAAACCGTCATCGAAGGCCGCGGCGACGTGCTGATCAAGGGCTCGGACGTGATCGACGGTTGGCGCGCCGTCGACGACGGCAAGTTCATCAAGGCCTGGGACGGCGACGAAATGCAGCAGGTTTTCGTCGATGGCAAGCCGCTGCAGCAGATCGGCGGCACCATATTCGGCGGCTTCCCGGAAAAAGCCGGCCATCCATTGGCCGAACTGCACAAGACGCAGAAAGGCATCTGGCCCGGCCGCAACGCCGGCGACGGGAGCAGCATGCCGAACAACAGCTTTTACTACGACCGCGCCGGCAAGCAACTCTACCTGCGCGTGCCGCTGACCACGCTCAAGGGCCACACGGTGGAAGTCAGCACGCGGCCGGTGCTGCTGTCCGGCAACGGCGTCATGGACATTGCCGTCAAACACCTCCGTTTTGCCCATTCCAACACCTCGACCAATCTGCGCTCGGGGCTGGTCATGATGAGCGGTTTGCGCATCACGCTCGACGATCTGCATATCGAACAGGCCGACAGCGTAGGCTTCCATCTGCTGGGCGACGATATCACGCTGCGCAATTCGAGCGCCAATGACTGCGGCCAGCTTGGGCTCAAGGCGCGCGGCAAGCGCGCGAAGCTCATCAACAATGTCACCAATGGCAACAACACGCGCGGTTTCAACAAATGGTGGGAAGCCGGCGGCGCCAAATTCATCGGCGGCGGCGGCCTGCAGGATTCGCTGGTCAGCGGCCATACGGCATTACAAAACTTCGGCGATGGCATCTGGTTTGACTGGAAAAATCGCAACAACACACTGGAGAACAGCTTTTCCGCTTATAACAAGGGCTTCGGCATCCATTACGAAGCAAGCGACCGCGGCCGCATCGTCAACAATGCCAGCATCGGCAACGAGCAGCGCGGCATCTATCTGCCGCACTCCTCCTACACCATCATCGCTTTCAACCTGGTCGCCGGCAACCGCATGCAGGGTATCGCCATCGTCGACGAAGGCCGGCGCGACCCGGACAAGGATTTCGACTTCAGCGCGCGCGGCAACAAGGTGTTCGGCAACGTGCTGGCCTGGAATCCGGGGCCGCTGGTACTGCCGACCAACATCGCCGACAACGTTTCGGACGGCAACATCTACATCGGCGACGCCGCGCAGACCAATCTCGGCCAGGGCT
>CBILOJ010000116.1:0-6342 GCA_966238525.1 uncultured Methylophilaceae bacterium
GCTGTTCAAGGATGCCGCCATCACGCAGATAGACCGCTACGGTGCGAATGAGCAAGGGCCTGAAGGCTCGGTGCGACTGGCGGGATTCAGACTCGGCAAGCAGCCTTTTCTTTGCATCGACTCCCCGGTCAAACACGCTTTCGACTTCACGCCATCGCAATCGACCTTTGTCGACTGCGAAGACGAAGCGGAATTGCAGCGCCTGTTCGAACAGCTGTCGGCGGAGGGGGAGATCCTGATGCCGCTGGATGATTACGGCTTCAGCAAGAAGTTCGGCTGGGTCAACGATCGCTTCGGCGTTTCCTGGCAGCTCAACCTGCCTTGACTCAGCTAAAAATGAAGCAAATCCACCCAGTCCTCATTGCTTGAATCAGAGGTTCGCATGCGTAAAGCAATTATTCTGCTGTTCTTCCTCGTCACCCTGGCACCCGCCGTCCACGCCGGAGGCGACAGTGAACCTGCATGGCTGCAACGCTGCGGCGATGGTCCCCAACAGCAGATGAACGCCTGCATGGCCGAGGAATACTGGAAATCCGATGCCCGGCTCAACACTTTGTACCAGGAGCTGATCGGGGTGCTGGAAAATCCAGCCAAGCTGCGGCAAGCGCAAAAAGCCTGGCTGCACTTCCGCGACCTGAGCTGTGAATACGAGAGCTCGGGGATCGGCCGCGATGGCAGCCTCTACCCTTTCTCGGTCGCCGCCTGCCGCATCGATCTTACCGAAAATAGAGTCCGCGACCTCGAACGCTACCTGGCCCAGGATTGCAACGGCTGCCCGCCGCGAAAACAGCCCGCCACGCCATGAGCCAGCCTGCGCTCAAAACCGATCGCCTGCTGCTGCGCGCCTTTACCCAACACGATGCCGCGGCTGTGCGCCACCTTGCGGGCGATGCGCGCATTGCCGATACCACCACCGAAATTCCGCATCCTTATCCCGCCGGCGCCGCCGAAGCCTGGATTTCCACGCATGCCGAGGAATATGCGGCCGGCATCAGCACCATCTATGCCATCACGTTAAAGGACAACGGCACGGTCATCGGTGCCATCGCATTGCTGGACATTTCGCTGCTGCATGCCCGCGCCGAGCTGGGGTACTGGCTAGGTGTGGACTACTGGTCGCAGGGATACTGCACGGAAGCGGCGAAGCGCCTGCTCCGCTTCGCCGACGAAGAGCTCGGAATTTCCCGCATCGTTGCCTGCTGCCTGGCGAGAAACCCGGCCTCGGCACGCGTAATGGCCAAGTTGAACATGCGGGCCGAAGGGCGCTTGCCGTTGCATGTTTGTAAAAACGGCATCTTCGAAGATGTGCTGTTATACGGCCTCAGCCTGCCGCAGCGCGCGCAAGAAGTGAGCCAGTAAACGCACGGGCGCTTATTCTTCTGTAGAGATTGCAAGCCGACGCGCATTACAATCACCTGAAACCATCGCATCAAGGAATCCGAACATGCTCTACAAAGCCAGTTGCCACTGCGGCCAGGTCGCCTTTGAAGCCGAGGGCGAGCTCGACAAACTCACCGAATGCAATTGCTCGATCTGCAGTAAGCGCGGCGCCCTGCACTGGTTCGTACCAGGCGAAAAATTCCGCCTGCTGACGCCCGAAACCAACCTCGGCACTTATACCTTCAACAAGCACGTCATCCATCACCGTTATTGCCTCAATTGCGGCGTCGCACCCTACAGCGAGGGCACGACGCCGACCGGCGCCCGCATGGTGGCGGTCAATGCACGCTGCTTGGACGATACCGACCTGTCGCAGTTACCGGTCGGGCATTACGACGGCCGCAGCGTGTAGCGAGGGATTCGTTTCACCCCAGCCGCCGCCAAGCGCGCGTATCAGGCCGACCGAAGCGAGCGAGCGTTCACCCTGGCTGCGGCTTTGCGCCCGTTCTGCCGCCAGGCTCGTGCGCTGGGCATCGATCACTTCGAAGTAGCTGGCCGAGCCGTTCTTGTAGCGCACGTCGGCGAGATGTGCCGCCCGTTGCGCCGAACTCACGGCCTGCGCCTGAAAGCCGATCTGCCTATCCAGCGTACGCAGCGCACTCAGGTTGTTCTCCACGTCCTGGAATCCCACCAGCACCTGCTGGCGGTAATTGGCGACCAGTGCTTCATAACCGGCATTGGCACGCGCCAGGTTGGCCTTGTTGCGGCCGCCGTCAAAGATGGGCAGGCTGAGCGCGGTACCGATCAGCGGTCCCAGCACCCAGCTGCGGCTCGACCACTTGAACAGATCGCCGAGCTCGTTCGACTCGTAGCCGGCGGTGCCGGTCAGCACCAGCCGCGGGAAAAACGCGGCCTTGGCGGCGCCGATGCGAGCGCTGGCGGCAGCAAGCTGGCGCTGCGCCTGGGCAATGTCGGGACGCCGTTCGAGCAGGTCCGCCGGCAAGCCGACCGGCACGATGACCTTGTTCGCCTCAAGCGGCGCCGCAGCCAAGGTGAATTGCGCAGGCGCCTTGCCCAGCAGCACTGCCAGCGCGTGGTCCTGCTGCGCGCGCAGCCGCTTCACGCTTTCCTCTTCCGCCGGCACCACCGCGAGTTCGGTCTTGGCCTTGGCCAGGTCGAGCTCGCTGGTGTCGCCGACATTGTAGCGGTACTGCACCAGCCGCACTTCCTCCTGCCGCAACGCGACGGTTTTCTGCAGGATGTCGAGCTCGGTATCGAGCGAACGGATGGCGAAATACTGCTGTGCGACGTCGGCCTGCAAGGTCAGCAAGATTGAGCGATAAGCTGCTTCCTGGGCTTCGGCATCGAGCGCGGCGGCACGACTTTCGTCCGACAGGCGGCCGATGAGGTCCACCTCGTAGGCGGCATTGAGCTGTGCCCGCCATTCGGTCGTGGCCGGCGTGGTGCTGTCGCGGGTGCGCGTCGGGCCGATACCGCCGTTGAGCTGGAAGCCGCGATTGGCATCGACGATGCCGGCAATCGCGCGCGCCTCCTTGACCCTTGCCACCGCTACGGCAAGATTGGGGTTCGATTGCGTCGCCTGCTCGACCAGTCCGTTCAATTCGGCGTCGCGGTAGATATGCCACCACTGGCCGCGATCGACGTTATCCGCCGGCTCGGCTTTTTTCCAGGCGCCGTCGAGCTGGCCGGCTTCGCGGTACTGCGACGGCAGGTCCAGCGTCACCTGCTCCGGCGGTTTCACCGTCGAGCAGCCGGCCAGCAGCAGCGCTGCCGTCAACAAGGTGAGTTTCCATTGCGTCTTGTTCATGATCAAACCTTCGCTTCCGCGACCGGCGCTGACGCCGATGCGTGAGTTTTCAAATGGGTGTCGCCCGTGCACTTCGCCACCAGCGTGCGCAACAGCACGTAGAAGATGGGCGTCAGGAACAGGCCAAAGATGGTGACGCCTATCATGCCGGCGAACACGGCCACGCCCATGGCATGGCGCATCTCGGAACCGGCGCCGCTGGACAGCACCAGCGGCACGACGCCGGCGATGAAGGCGATCGACGTCATGAGGATGGGGCGCAAGCGCAGGCGGGCCGCCTCGATCGCGGCGTCGTAGATGCGCCGGCCCTCGAGTTCGAGCTCGCGCGCGAATTCGACGATGAGAATGGCGTTCTTGCACGCCAGCCCCACCAGCACCACCAGGCTGATCTGGGTGAAGATGTTGTTGTCGCCATTGGTCAGCCAGACGCCGAAGATGGCCGCCAGCAGGCCCATGGGCACGATCAGCAGCACGGCCAGCGGCAAAGTCAGGCTTTCGTATTGCGCCGCGAGCACGAGGAACACCAGCAGCACCGACAACGGCAGGATCACGAACAGCGTATTGCCGGCGATCTTCTCCTGATAAGTCAGCTCGGTCCATTCATAGCCGATGCCGCGCGGCAGGGTTTCCGCCGCGATGCGCTCGACCGCTGCCTGCGCTTCGCCCGTGCTGTAGCCCGGTGCCGCGCCGCCGTTGACGTCGGCCGCCGGGAAACCGTTGTAGCGCATGGCGCGATCCGGCCCGTAACTTTGCGTCATCTTCAGCACCGAGGACAGCGGCACCATTTCGCCCTTGTTGTTGCGCGTCTTCAGCAAGCCGATATCCTCGGCATGCGCGCGGAACGGCGCATCGGCCTGGACGCGGACCTGGTAGGTGCGGCCGAACTTGTTGAAGTCGTTGACGTAGAGCGAGCCGAGATAAATTTGCAGCGTATCGAACACTTCCGGAATCGATACGCCCAGTTGCTGCGCATGGGTACGGTCGAGATCAGCATAGAGCTGCGGCACATTGATCTGGTAGCTCGAGAACATACCGGCCAGTTCCGGCGCTTTCTGCGCCTTGGCCATGAAGGCCTGCAACGCGCTATCGAGCGCTACGTTGCCGAGCGCGGCACGATCCTGGATCTGCAGCTTGAAGCCGCCGATGGTGCCCAGGCCCTGCACCGGCGGCGGCGGGAACACGGCAATATATGCGCCCTGGATGGAGGCATATTCCTTGTTGAGCTGCTGGGCGATGGCAAAGCCGTTGAGCTCGGGCGACTTGCGCTCGCTGAACGGCTTGAGCGTGGCGAAGACGATGCCGGAGTTGGGACTGTTGGTAAAGCCGTTGATCGACAGTCCGGGGAAGGCCACCGCCGATTCCACGCCGGGATGTTTCAGCGCGATTTCGCTCATCTTGCGGATGACATCCTCGGTACGGTCGAGCGAGGCCGCGTCCGGCAGCTGGGCGAAGCTCACGAGGTACTGCTTGTCCTGCGCCGGGATGAAGCCGGCCGGCACCTTGTGCAGCAACAGCATGGTGGCGCCGATCAGCAGCGCATACACCGCCAGCATGATGCTCTTGTGCCGCAGCACCGCGGTCACGCCCTTGCCGTAATTCTCCGAACCGCGCTGGAAAACATGGTTGAAGCGCACGAAGAACCAGCCCAGCGTAGCGTCGATGGCGCGCTGGAAGGCATCCTTTTTCGCACCGTGCGGCTTCAGCAGCAATGCGGCCAGGGCCGGCGACAAGGTCAGCGAGTTGAAGGCCGAGATCACGGTCGAGATGGCAATGGTCAATGCGAACTGCTTGAAGAACTGGCCGGTGAGGCCGCTGACGAAGGCAAGCGGAACGAACACTGCAGACAGCGTCAGTGCGATGGCGACGATGGGGCCGGACACTTCGCGCATGGCCCGATAGGTGGCCTCCACGGCGCTGAAGCCGCGTTCGATGTTGCGCTCGACGTTCTCGACGACGACGATGGCGTCATCGACCACGATGCCGATGGCGAGCACGAGGCCGAACAGGCTCAGCGTATTGATCGAGAAGCCCAGACCCAGCATGACGGCAAAGGTGCCGACCACCGACACCGGTACCGCCAGCAGCGGGATGATGGAAGCGCGCCATGTTTGCAGGAAGACGATGACCACCAGCACCACCAGCGCCACTGCGATCAGTAGCGTCTCGGTCACGGCGTGGATGGACGAGCGCACGAACTGCGTCGGGTCATAAACAATGTGGTATTCCAGGCCTTCGGGCATGTCTTTCTGCAGCTCGGCCATGGTCTTGCGCACCTGGTCGGAAATCTGCAACGCGTTGGAACCCGGCGCCTGGAAGATGGGAATGGCCACGGCCGACTTGTTGTCGAGCAGCGAGCGCAGTGCGTACTCGCTGGCGCCGAGCTCGACGCGCGCCACATCCTTGAGGCGCGTAACCACGCCTTCCGGCGAGGTGCGGATGACAATATTCTCGAACTCCTGTTCAGAAGCGAGCCGCCCGCGCGCATTCACCGAGATCTGGTAATCGACGCCGGGCAGCGAGGGCGAAGCGCCGATGACGCCGGCAGCAACGTCGACGTTTTGCTGGCGGATAGCGGTGACGACGTCGTTGGCGGTCAACCCGCGCTCGGCGACCCGGCGCGGATCGAGCCAGATGCGCATCGAGTAGTCGCCGGCGCCGAACAGTTGCACCTGGCCGACGCCTTCGAGCCGCGCCAACCTGTCCTTGACGTTGAGCACCGCGTAATTGCGTAGATAGGTCATGTCGTAGCGGTCATTGGGCGACAGCAGGTGCACGACCATGGTGAGGTCGGGCGAGCTTTTCACCGTGGTCACGCCCAGCCGTTGGACCTCTTCCGGCAAGCGCGGCAACGCCTGGTTGACGCGGTTTTGCACCAGCTGCTGGGCGAGATCGGGCGAGGTGCCGAGCTTGAAGGTGACGGTCAAGGTCATGAGGCCGTCGGAAGTGGCTTGCGACGCCATGTACAGCATGCCCTCGACGCCGTTGATCTGCTCCTCGATCGGCGCCGCCACGGTCTGGGCGATGGTCTGCGGGTTGGCGCCCGGGAACTGCGCCTTGACGATAACCGACGGCGGCACCACTTCCGGGTATTCGGAAATCGGCAGGTTGAGCATGGCGAGCAGGCCGCCGACGAA
>CBILOJ010000117.1:0-6323 GCA_966238525.1 uncultured Methylophilaceae bacterium
GCTCAAGCACCAGACCATGCTGGTCAACGAAAATCGCCTCAGCCTGGCCGATCCACAGGCGCGCAAGTATCTGGCGCAGCAGACGGAAGCCTATTTCTTCGGCAGCGGCGCCGATGCCGCTTCGGGATACGTACCGCCCAAGCCCTGAGTTCCGAGGGAGCCATTGTCATGGCATTGTCATGCTGCGCCGTTAAGCTAGAGGTTTAACATGGCGCGGATCAGCGTGGCTCCCGACTATTTCCTCAACCGTGAACTCGGCATTCTGGCTTTCAACCGGCGCGTGCTGGCCCTGGCCGAAAACGAGCGTATCCCGCTGCTGGAACGGCTGAAATTCCTCTGCATTTTCAGCAGCAATCTCGATGAATTCTTTGAAGTCCGCGTGGCCGGGCTCAAGCAGCAGATCAAGTTCGGTGCGGCCCATGTCGGTGCCGACGGCCTGCTGCCGCAACAGATTCTGGCACGCGTCAGTACCGAAACGCACACGTTGGTCGAACGGCAGTACCGCATTCTCAACGAGGTGGTACTGCCGCGACTGGCCGAACAGGACATCCGTTTTCTGCGGCGTACACATTGGAACGATGCGCAGCGCGACTGGATCCGCGCCTATTTCTTCCGCGACCTGATGCCGATCCTGACGCCGATTGGTCTCGACCCGGCGCACCCGTTTCCGCGCATACTCAACAAGAGTCTCAATTTCGCCGTCGAGCTCGAAGGCAAGGACGCCTTCGGCCGCGACTCGGGCGTGGCCGTGGTGCAGGCGCCGCGTGCATTGCCGCGCGTCATCCGGCTGCCGCAGGAAGTCGCCGGCTGCGAATACGGCTTCGTCTTCCTGTCCTCTATTCTGCATGCCCATGTCGACGAACTGTTCTCCGGCATGCAGGTCAAGGGCTGCTACCAGTTCCGTGTCACGCGCAACAGCGACCTAACGCTGGACGATGAGGAAATCAGCGACCTGCGCTTGGCTCTGCAAGGGGAGCTGCCGCAGCGCCAGTATGGCGATGGCGTACGGCTCGAAGTTGCCGACAACTGCCCGCCCACCATGTCGTCGTTCCTGCTCGGCCAATTTGGCCTGGGGCAGGACGATCTTTACCAGGTCAACGGTCTGGTCAATCTGGTACGCTTGATGCAAATCCCGGACTGGGTGGATCGGCCCGATCTCAAGTACGTGCCCTTCGTTCCCGGTTTGCCGCGGGAAATAGTCCGGCCGACCGACATTTTCAAGGCCATGCGCAAGCAGGATATTCTGCTGCACCACCCGTTCCAGTCCTTCAGCCCGGTCATCGAATTCATCCAGCAGGCAGCGGAAGACCCAGACGTGCTGGCGATCAAGCAGACCTTTTACCGCACCAGCGCCGATTCCACTTTGATGAAATCGCTAATCGAGGCGGCCAGGCGCGGCAAGGAGGTCACGGTAGTGGTGGAACTGCTGGCGCGCTTCGACGAGGAAGCCAACATCAACTGGGCGGCCAAACTCGAGGATGCGGGCGCGCATGTGGTGTATGGCGTGGTCGGGCACAAGACGCACTGCAAGATGGCGATGGTGGTACGTCGTGAAGAGGATGGGCTGCGCCGCTACGCGCACCTCTCGACCGGCAATTACCACCAGCGCACGGCACGGCTTTATACCGATTTCGGCCTATTGACGGCGCAGCCGGAGATTTGCGAAGACGTCAACGAAGTGTTCGCCCAGCTTACCGGTCTCGGCAAGGCGAGCAAACTGCGGCATCTGTGGCAATCGCCATTCACACTGCATGCCCGCCTGCTCAAGGCCATTCATCATGAAGCCGAGCTTGCGCGGGCCGGCAAGAAGGCGCGCATCATCGCCAAGATGAACGCACTGCTCGATCCCGAGATCATCCGCGCGCTATATGAAGCTTCAAGTGCCGGCGTCAAGATCGACCTCATCGTGCGTGGCGTGTGTGCGCTTATTCCCGGCATTGCCGGCGTTTCTGACAATATCCGCGTACGTTCGGTGGTCGGCCGCTTCCTCGAGCACACGCGTATCTTCTACTTCTACAACGACCGGCAGGAAAATGTCTATCTGGCGAGCGCCGACTGGATGTACCGCAATTTCTTCCGCCGCATCGAAGTCGGCTTTCCCCTCCTCGACGCCAGGATCAAGCGCAGAGTTATACGCGAAGGCCTCATGCCCTATCTCAGGGATAACTTCAACAGCTGGATCATGACCGCCGAGGGGCATTACAAGCTGCGAACCGGAAAACGCGGACGGGCATTCGATGCCCACGCCTGTCTGATGGCGCAGCTAGGCCAGGAAGGCACGGTCGAGACCTAGGTGATTAGCGACGGCGGTTCAGGCTGAGACATCAAGCCTGAACCGCACGCCGATCTCGTCCCAGCATGCTTGCTCAGATTCGAGTTCGGCGGCAGTCAGCGGATTGCGCGCCAACCAGTCCTGCGCTATTTCAAGACAGAAGCCATGCTTGATACGGCTCAGCTTGAGTTCAGCCGTGTGGTCCGCCAGGCGATTGCGATGAAACAGGGTAGCAAGCCGCAGGATCAGCACCAACAGCCCGCGGTCATCATCGCCGGCAGGCAACCCCGCCTTGCCCAGCGAGCGGCGTTGCGCGCGCAGCAATAACCCGAGCGTGGCTTGCTCGGTATTGGAAAAGCCCGACATGTCGGCATTTTCGATAATGTAGGCGGAGTGCTTGTGAAAACCGCTGTGAGCGATCGATTGTCCGATCTCGTGCAGACTGGCTGCCCACACCAGATACTGCCTGGCCACAGCAATATCCATCAACAAGGTTTGGCCCACCTGCTTCAGCAGGCGCAAAGCCAGCTTCTGTACACGCTTCGCCTGCTCGCGGTCCACATGGTAGCGCCGCATGAAACTACGCACCGTGGCCTCGCGCGTGTCGCGGTGCTGCATCCGGCCGACGAGCTCGTAGAGCACACCTTCCCGTAACGCGGTAGCCACTGTAGTCATGTGTTCTATGTTCAGTGCGTCGAAAGCAGCATGCATGATGGCGAAACCGCCGGGCAGTACGGCAGCACGATCGGCGCTCAGGCCCTGCAGCTCCAGTTTGCCGCTGTTCCCGGCCTTGATCATGATCTGGCGCAAGCGCGTCAGGCCATCGCGCGTGATGGCACCATCTTCGCTACCGCCGAGATCGTTGAGTCGCATGATTTCGCCGAGCGCGCGAGCTGTGCCGGACGAACCGATCGCCTCGCGCCACTGGCCGGCCGTGAACTGTTTGCTGATGTTCTGGATTTCGGCAGCGGCGGCGATTTCCGCCTTTTGCATATTGCCTGCGCTGATTCGGCCTTCGGGAAAATACTGCATGCTGTAGCTGACACAGCCCATGCACAGGCTTTCCATTTTTTGCGGTGCAATGCCGGCGCCGATGATGAATTCGGTGGAGCCGCCGCCGATGTCGACCACCAGCCGCTTGTGCTGGACCGGCGGCAGGCTGCGGCTGACGCCGACGAAAATCATGCGCGCCTCCTCGCGGCCGGCAATGACTTCGATCGGGAACCCCAAGGCAGCCTGGGCTTCCTTGAGCAATTGGGCGGAATTTCGGGCAACGCGGAAAGTGTTGGTAGCGACGGCACGCACGGCTTGCGGCGGAAATCCGCGCAGGCGCTCGCCAAACCGTTCCAGGCAGGCGATAGCGCGGGCCTGGACGGCTTCATCGAGGGATTTGTCTTTGCGCAGCCCGGCGCCCAGGCGTACCGTTTCCTTGAGGGAATCTTGGAACAGGATGCGCCCGTCGTCTACCTGCGCGAGCTGTAATCTGAAGCTATTGGAGCCTAAATCTACGGCAGCGATCTCGGCGAAGACCGGTTTCTTCGTAGCCAAGGCCGGCCTTCAGTGGGAACGTTGCCAAACATGCATCATGATTGCAGGGTTTCGCGCTCCATCTCCTGCACCGAGGTGTGACGCACGTCCTTGCCCTTGACCATGTAGACCACGTACTCGGCGATGTTCTTGGCGTGATCGCCGATGCGCTCGATGGCCTTGGCCACGAACAGCACCTCGAGCGACATCGAGATCGTACGTGGGTCTTCCAGCATGAAAGTGATGAGCTGGCGCGTGGCGGCGCGGAACTGCTCGTCCACCTGTTCGTCCTGGCGCGCCACTTCCACCGTCTTGCTGACGTCGAGACGGGCGAAGGCATCGAGCGCCGTGCGCAGCATCTCGCGCACGAGGCCGACCATGTTCTTGATCTCGGTGAAACGCGGCGTGTACATGCGGTCCGATTCGCAGATCTTCTGCGCCACGCGCGCAATCTTGGTCGCTTCGTCGCCGATGCGCTCGAGATCGGTGATGGTCTTGACCATCATCATGATCATGCGCAGGTCGCCGGCGGCGGGCTGGCGGCGCGCGATGATGTGGCTGCAGTCCTCGTCGACCTGGACCTCGAGCGCATTGATGCGGTGATCGTTGGAAATGACGTCGTCGGCCAGCTGGGCATTGGCATTCACCAATGCGTCCAGCGCATTGACGATCTGCTGCTCGACCAGGCCGCCCATCTGCAAAACCTTGGCGCGCACGGATTC
This sequence comes from uncultured Methylophilaceae bacterium, assembly GCA_966238525.1. Lineage (GTDB taxonomy): Bacteria > Pseudomonadota > Gammaproteobacteria > Burkholderiales > Methylophilaceae > CBILOJ01. The sequence goes on from CBILOJ010000117.1 coordinate 4,522, forward strand.
GAGCTCGGCGTCGTATTGTTTGTAAGTGTGTTCGAACTGCATAGGGCGATCCTCTTCCGAATTAACAGCGCGGCGCATGCACGCAGGGCTACAGACTACCTTGCCATTGTGACAGCATGATTACCGCTTCATTCACGCCAGCCGGTCAACGTTGGTAGGTTTTTACGCCATCCGCCGTCGCCAGCAACAGTACATTGGCAGGACGTGCGGCAAACAAACCATTGGTAACGACACCGACGATCTGGTTGATTTTGCTTTCCATGGCGACCGGATCGACGATCTCGAGGCCGGCGACGTCAAGAATGACGTTGCCATTGTCGGTGACGAAACCTTCGCGCAGCTTGGGTTGGCCGCCCAGCTTGACCAGCTCGCGCGCTACTTGGCTGCGCGCCATCGGAATCACTTCGACCGGCAGCGGGAATTTACCGAGCACGGGTACCAGTTTGCTGGCGTCGCAGATGCAGATGAAACTTTTGGCGCAGGCTGCGACGATTTTTTCGCGCGTCAGTGCGCCGCCGCCGCCCTTGAGCATATGCATGTGTTCGGTGATCTCGTCGGCGCCGTCGACGTAGATATCGAGACCGCTGACGTTATTGAGATCGAATACCTGAATGCCGTGCTTGCGCAGGCGCTCTGCAGTACCTTCGGAACTGGCAACCGCACCTTCTATCTTGTGCTTGACCTGGGCCAGCTCGTCTATGAAAAAGTTGGCGGTGGAACCGGTGCCAACACCAATGATGCCGCCTTTGACGTATTCGACCGCGGCCTTCGCCACCTGCTGTTTCAGCTCGTCCTGAGTTGCCATGTTTAAATTCGACTCCAGATTCTCATAATTCAATTGCAATGACGCGTTTTCTTTATAATCCTACACGACCCTGAATAATAACTGCGGTTTAGCAAATATCCCAGCGCCTCAATGAAAAACGATTACTTAGCCAAAATCCGCGCCGCACGCGTTTACGATGTTGCCAACAAGACGTCGCTGGAATTCCAGCCCATCCTGTCGGCGCGTAGCGGCAATCGCGTGCTGCTCAAGCGCGAGGACATGCAGCCGGTATTCTCGTTCAAGCTACGGGGGGCCTATAACAAGATGATCCACCTGTCGCCCGAGGCACGCCAGCATGGCGTCATTGCCGCGTCGGCGGGTAACCATGCCCAGGGCGTCGCCCTGGCTGCGCACAAGCTCGGCTGTCGCGCCGTCATCGTCATGCCGACCACCACGCCGCAGATCAAGATCGACGCCGTCAAAAGCCGCGGCGGCGAAGTGGTGCTGTTCGGCGACTCCTATTCGGATGCCTATCTGCATGCGCTAGAGCTGGAAGCAGCACAGGGCCTGACCTTCGTCCATCCCTACGACGACCCCGACGTCATCGCCGGCCAGGGTACGATCGCCATGGAAATCCTCGAGCAACATGCGCAGCCCATCCATGCCATTTTCTGCAGTGTGGGCGGCGGCGGCCTGATCTCGGGCGTTGCCGCTTACGTCAAGGCATTGCGCCCCGAAATCAGGATCATCGGCGTCGAGGCCGACGATGCCGATGCTATGACGCGCTCGCTGCAAAGCAATGAACGCATCATGCTGGAGCAGGTGGGCCTGTTCGCCGACGGCGCCGCAGTCAAGCAGGTCGGCGAGGAAACGCTGCGCCTGTGCCGGCAATATGTCGACGAAATGATTCTGGTCGACAATGACGCCATCTGCGCCGCGATCAAGGATGTGTTCGAAGACACGCGCTCCATCCTCGAACCAGCCGGCGCACTCGCCGTCGCCGGCCTCAAGGAATACGCCAAGCAGCACGGCTTGC
>CBILOJ010000118.1:0-6308 GCA_966238525.1 uncultured Methylophilaceae bacterium
CATGATCCTGTGGCATGGCGCGCTGTCGGATGCCTTCGGCCGCCGCAACATCATCCTGGTATCGCTGGCGGTGTTCGCCGTCGCCACGCTGGGTTGCGCCGCTGCGCACAGCATCGAATACCTGTGGGCCTTCCGCATCCTGCAAGGCGTATCGGCCGGTGCCGGCATCGTCGTCGGCCGCGCCATCATCCGCGACATCTATTCCGACGTACCGGCAGCGCGCCTGCTGTCGCTGGTGACCATGATCTTTTCCATCGCGCCGGCGCTGGCTCCCATCCTCGGCGGCTGGATCGTCAAATACTATGACTGGCGCACCATCTTCCTGCTGCTGTTCGCTTACACCTCGCTGCTGCTGTGGTACTGCTATCGCAAGTTGCCGGAAACGCTGCCACTTGCAGCGCGCCAGCCGTTCAATCCGCAATTCCTGGCGCAAAGCTATTGGCAGGTATTCCGTTCGCCGCTGTTCCAGTTCAAGGCCGGCGCCATCTCCTTCAATTTTGCCGGACTGTTTCTCTATGTGGCGGCAGCGCCTGTGTTCATCACCAAGCATTTAGGCTTGGGGCCGGACCAGTTCGCCTGGCAGTTCGTGCCGGCGGTGGCCGGCATTTTCCTCGGTGCGCTGACGGCCAACCGCCTTGCCGGCAAAATCTCGATTCCGCGCCAGGTGCACATCGGCTACATGCTGATGCTGGGCGCCGGCCTCGCCAACGTGCTCTATCACGCACTGCAGCCGCCAGCCGTGCCGTGGTCGGTGATGCCGCTGTTCTTCTATACCTTCGGCATGTCGATGACGGCGCCCGGCATCACCTTGCTTATCCTCGACCTGTTTCCGAGCATCCGCGGTATCGTCGCTTCCTGCCAATCGTTCACGCAGACCATGCTCGGCGCCGCGGTTGCCGGCCTGATCGCGCCTTTCCTCGCGCATTCGGTGCTATGGCTGGCGACGGGCCAGCTGGTGTTCGCGCTGGTCGGCCTGGCGCTATGGCTGGGCGGGCACTCCTACCATAGAGCGCAAGCACGGCCGAAAGAAGCACTCAATGCCTGGGAAACCGTGGAATAGGGAGGGCGCCGCACTATAGGCATGCACTGACAGGACTTTTAGGCTGGCGCTTACTTTCTGCCAGGGCGGCACGCGATATATTGAAGCTGGTGGCCTGCCCGCCAGGCCGTTCCCTTCAATGCCGAGGAGACCGCACATGTCCGCCATTGCCAGCAAACTATCGCCACCGATCACCAGCATGATCCGCCTGGATCACACGCATGCCGTATCGGTGTTTCATCAATACACCCAATACAAGACGCCGCGCACGCGGCAGGCATTGGCGGAAACGCTGTGCCTGGCCCTGGAAATTCACGCCCAGCTCGAGGAGGAAATTTTCTATCCGGCCATGCAGCGCGTGGAGCACGATGAACCCGTACTGGAGAAAAGCGTGCCCGAGCATGACGAAATGCGCCGGCTCATCGGCAAGTTGCGCGCCTCGTCTCCCCACGAGGAAGGCTACGACGAGACCGTGGCCGAGCTCATGCGCGACGTGCTGCACCATGTGGCGGATGAGGAAACCACGCTGTTACCGCAGGCGGAACGCCTGCTGGGCAAGGAAAGATTGTGCGAACTCGGCGCGCAAATGACCAGGCGGCGGCTGGAACTGGTAGGCCCGAAATCGCTGGATATTGCCAAGAATACGGCGCGCGGTTTTTCCGAAAGCCCGGTGGTGATGGCCGGCTTGCTGATTACGGCCGGCTATCTGGTCAAGCGCATGGCGGCGCGCTAGCATGGGACGATGATTCGCAACGGGGGGCGAGATGGTTCGCAACCGTGGGGTTGCAAACCCTACGCCATCGGTAGGGTGTGCAAACCAACGGTTTGCGCACCACACTGCGTTACACTCAAGCCAAAAACGGCATCCGCACTGCAAACTCCATGACGGCGATCAGCTCGAGCGCGAGCACGTTGACCCAGGCCAGCGTCATGAGCTTGAGGCCCTTGAGCATGCGCCGCGGCTTGAGATCGAATGCCACGCAGATGCGCTCCTCATTGCCGTTGAAGGGCAAGGTGCGATGGAACAGCGACGAAGGGAACAGCACAATGTCGCCCACCGCCGGTGCGATCGCCCTGACCGGGAAATCGCTGTGCTGCTGCGGATAATTGTCGCCATGCGTACTGAATTCGATGCTGCCGTCGCTGCCATTGCCGCGATCCTTCGGTAACGAAAGATAAACCGATCCGCTGAGCCAGCCGGTCTCGTGGATGTGCGAAGTCAGGTGCCCGCCCTGGCGCATCTTGACGTACCACGAGCTGCTGAATTCCGTACTGTCGGGAAAGGCCTGCATCAGCTCGCAGTCGGCGCCGGTAAAACGTCGGCGGTAAGTCTCGATCTCCTGCTGCACCAATGCCGCGAGCTGGCGGAATGAGGCTTCGGCGCGCTTGAACAGGTTGCCCGCCGACTGGATGCCGTTGTGCAGCCGGCCCTGCTTGCGCTCGGCGATGACCGCATTTTCGATATCGCGCAGCAGTTCGCTCAACAACGGGCTGTCGGCGTCGGCCAGCGCTTCGATGCGGTTGTGGTAGACGAAATCCATCGGGTTCTTGCAGAAATTGTAATGATCCTCGACGTGGAAATTGGCAGCGTGGTGCGTCGATAGCGTGGCAAGGAAAGGCGAAGTGTGGCCGCTGGTCTCGCTCATGGCTTGCAGGCCTTGCCGGAATGCATCGTATTTTTCCGTCTTGTACAGACAGTACAGCGTGCGTTCCTGCCAGTCGTCGAGCTTCGATTTCTCGAAATAAGCGATGGCTTCGTCAAGCCGGCCCGCTTCATACAGGAACTGCGCCATGTTGTAGCTGGCTTGGGGTAGTTCCGGATTGATCGCCAGCGCCTGCTGATAGCTCGCCACCGCTTCCGGCATGCGGCCCTGGTCGCGCAGCGCTTCGCCCAGATTGCTGTGCGCTTCGGCATAATCGGGCGCAAGCGCGAGTGCATCGCCATAGCTGGCGATGGCGTCGTCAAGCCGTCCCTGATCGCGCAATGCGGTGGCGAGATTGAAATGGCCGCGCGCATCCTGATGTATCGTCAGCGCCTGGCGGTAACTGGCGATGGCTTCGTCCAGCTTGCCCTGCTGCTGCAGTATGGTGCCCATATTGCCGTAGGCCTCGAAGAAGCCGGGCTCGATGGCAAGCGCCTTGCGGTAGGCGGCAACCGCTTCGTCGAAACGCTCGCGCGCCTGCAGCGCCGTTGCCAGGTTGTAATGCGCCACGGCGAGGCCGGGCTTGAGCGCGGCCGCCTTGCTGTAGCTGGCCATGGCTTCATCCAGCTGGTCCAGGCTGGCCAGGGCGATACCGAGGTTGAAGTGCAATTCGGCCGAGGTCGGCTGCAAGGCGATGGCTTTGCGGAAGCTGGCAACGGCTTCGGCCGAGCGCCCCTGCTCCTGCAGCACCAGGCCCAGATTGCTGTGGGTTTCCGCCGATTTCGGATTGAGGGCGACCACGCGCTGGAAGCTGGTCGCGGCTTCGGCGAATTTGCGCTGAGCCGCCAGCGCCGAACCCAGCACGCTATGCAGCACCACGGCAGCCGGATAGCTCCTGAGCAATTGCTTGGCGGCGGTTTCAGCCGCCGGCATCTGGCCGGAATTGTATAGATGGAGCAGCCCCTGCATGTCGCGCTGGCTGGGCTGCCTGCTGTCTTGCATATTCCTCATCGTCCCGCCCTCTCCGTATCTCCGGTCTCAAGCGAGCTACTGCACAAGCGCGCGCCGGAGTAGCGGTCCATTTTGCATATTCAGCCCAGGCTTGACAAGCATCCGCTGCGCCCGCGCAACAAAAGGGCCTAGATATGCAGGCGGTAAGCGGTGGCAGTCGCGCGTTGCACCGGGCTCAGGCGGCAGGCCAGCTTGCCCCAGTTGTCGTCGTCGACCGGGCCCAGTTCCTTGGCCAGGTCGAGCAGCTCGCCGACTTCCTGCGCATCGGCGTTGTACTCGGCAATACGCTCCAGATTGGCGTCAAGCAGCATGGCCAGCTTGTTGCAGCCCTGCAGATAGATAATGAGGTACTCCGATTTATTCTCGGTGCCCACAGATTCTTGCAGCGGCTTCATTGCGCCAGCAGTGTATCGTCGTAACGTTGCAATCGGTAGGCGACGGCCTGCTGGCGCTCCTCGGGCGTCAGCTCGCCCAGCACTTCCTCCCACATTTCGTCGTGCAGGTCGTCGACGTATTCCGCGGTTTTGATGTGCTCGGCGGCGTCTTCGGAATTGGGATCCATGTCGGCGATGTAATTGAGGTATTCGTCGTACAGCGTGGCAATGCGCTGGTCCTTTTGCGAGTAGATGACGAGATATCCGGACGGTCCTTGCATTTCTGTTCTCCTCTGGCAGGAAAACACCAAGTTAAAACTTTTACCGGGCAGCTTCTGTTCGCGCAATTACACACCGGATATGACAGTTATGTGACGCAGCGCACGGAGGCGAGACTTGCTGGAACTCTAGGATGCGCAAGGACATGGCGGGCGGTGAGTAAATAGGTGATGAAAAAACGTTTTTTCGACAATGGGTTTCTCGTGCTGCTGGGCTTGCTGGTCTGCACCGACATCGTGTTCATCGGCTTGCATCTGGTTCACACCTACACGCCTTTGCTGCCCAATCACATCTATTCGATCGAGCAGGACAAGGGACACGCTGAATTTTTCCAATACACCAAGCAGTTCTGGATCATCCTGCTATTGATGCTGACCTTCATCAAGGAGGCCAGCCTCACCAACTTCAGCTGGCTCATGGTGTTCTGCTACGTCCTGCTCGACGACGCGCTTTCCATTCATGAAAACCTGGGTTTGCTGACCTCCAATCTATGGACGTTCGCAGCCAGAATGGGCTTGCGCCCGCAGGACTGGGGCGAGCTGCTCGTCACCGGCACGGTGGGCGTGGTGCTGCTGACACCGGTGGCGATCGCGTTCCTGCGGGCCGGCACGCGTGAACGCCTGCATACGCTGGTCTTGACCGGCTTGTTGTTCCTGCTCGCTTTTTTCGGCGTCTTCATCGATATGGTGCATATCTGGTTGGGCGGCGACCAATGGGGACTGGTCGAGGATGGCGGCGAGATGATCGTCGTCAGCATCATGCTGTATTACGTGTTCCGCTACCAGTTTGAATATGCGCCGTTGGCGATGCCGCAAGCCGCCAATGCAGAGGTCAGGCGCATGGCGGCCGGCATGCAACCGGTGGCGGGCGTACAGTCGGGACAGCCGGCCTAGCGCCGCACACAGAAAGAGGCCCTTGCAATTCTGCCGAATTCACAAGGGCCCGGTGTGATCTGCTTACCTGAAGTCATAAAGTTGCTAGACACTAGGTCTGAACTGAATCACTGGTAGAGACTTAATGATCACGGTTCCAGATTATTCCTCGCCGTTGGCTCTGAATGTGCGCCGTCTCACATAAATTAAGAATTTTTCAGAGCCAATGTTTCATGCAACACAATACGCAGACGTCAAATTCCGTTATTATTTTTTTCACCTTTACCAAACAAGGAAAATTGCCATGTCCCGTCTAGTCATTACTTTGCTACTGAGCCTGCTGGCCGTGACCAGCTACGCCGCCCCCGCTTATACCGAATCCATGCCGGCGCCGGATCGCACGGCCCAGGCAGGCGAATGGAGCACCATTCTTTCCATCTACGATCCCAACCATAATCATTACCTGCTACGGACCGCCATCAGCAGCGATTTGAAGGGCTGCGTCGACGCCTTGAATCAGGTCGGCCAAAAGATCACGACCAGCGGCGATACCGCAGTCATCTGGACCAACCATGCCAAGAACACGCTGAACTTCGAGCAGACGAAGGAAGCCTACCAACGCGCCATCGTCCTCGACGCCCGTTGCGTACCGGGCCCGGATCCAGTCGAATAACATGCCTTGAGACGACAGGCCTCTGCCTGTCGTCCTTTCTTCTCAATCGCGCCAATCTGCGGGCGCCGGTATTTCCAGGTTTTCCTCAAGAAACTCCAGCAGCACGCGCGTTTTCAACGGCAGATGCCGCCTTGACGGGTAAACGGCGTAGATCGACTGTTTACGTCCCGGCTTGTACTGCGGCAGCACCAATTCCAGCTCGCCCGCCATCAATTCCTCATGGATCTGCCAGTAGCACACCATGCCCAGCCCCAGGCCATCCTTGATCGCGGCCACCAGCGCTTCGCTGTAATTGGTCTGGAAATTGCCGCTCACTTTCTGGTGCAGCGTCTTCCCTTCGTTCTGGAATTCCCAGTTGTAGTTTTCATTGAGCACGATGCAGTTATGCGCAACAAGATCCGCCGGCGTAGCGAGCGG
>CBILOJ010000119.1:0-6277 GCA_966238525.1 uncultured Methylophilaceae bacterium
GCGAGAGATGCGGGTGGTCGTAGTCGAGGTGCACGACGAAGCCTATGGCCACGAGATTGTCGCCGTAGTGGTAGAGGAAGGAGCCGCCGCCGGTACGATCGGACAGCGGCCAGCCCAGTGTGTGTTCGATCAGGCCAGGCACGTGTTTCTCCGCCGGCACTTGCCAGACTTCCTTGAGGCCGATGCCGTATTTCTGGAAGCGGCCGCCATCGCGCAGTCCGAACAACGGCTCGAGCTGGCCCGTGAGCGAGCCACGTGCGCCTTCGGCGACGAGGGTGTAAGGGGCGCGAATCTCGATGCCGGGCGCATATTCCGCCTTGGGTTGGCCTGTGGCATCGACGCCCATGTCGCCGGTCAGCACGCCCGCCAGCGCGCCATTTTCGTCGAGCAGCGGCGCCACGGCGGCGAAGCCCGGATAGATTTCGACGCCGAGCGCTTCGGCCTGTGTGGCGAGCCACTGGCAAAGCTCGCCGAGGCTGCCGGTGTAGCAGCCGTCGTTATGCATCAACGGCGGCAGCAGCTTGGTCGGCAGCGGAATCTTGCGCGTGGGGGTGAGCCAGGATAGCTGCTCTCGCGTCACCGCGGTCTTGAGCGGCGCATCCATCTGCCGCCACTCGGGCAGCAATTCATCCAGACCTTTGGGGTCGATGACGGCGCCGGACAGGATCTGGGCGCCGACTTGCGCACCCTTTTCCAGTACACAGACGCTGAATTCGCGTCCTGCCGCTGCAGCGAGCTGGCGGAAGCGGATGGCGGCGGCGAGCCCGGCCGGGCCGGCGCCGATGATGAGCAGATCGTAATGCATGACGTCGCGTTCGGTGTTCATGTGTGCGTTCTCAGGCGATGTGGGGAAGACGGATGTCGCTAGTATTGATGGCGCCGGCGGTAAAGTCCTGGCAGGCGGCCAGGAATTCGCGGATGCCCGCGGTCGGCTGCTTTTGCCGGTGCAGCACGAAATTGAAAGTGCGGCGCAGATCCAGGGCCGGCGTCGACAGCGGCACCAGGCTGCCGCGGCGGAAGGCATCGCGCAGCGCGAGCCGCGAGATGCAGCCCACGCCCATACCGGCTTCGATGGCGCGCTTGATGGCCTCGGTGTGTTCCAGCTCGAGCTTGATGCGTGGCTGGATATGCTGACCGGCCAGGGCCTGGTCGATGAGATTGCGTGTCCCGGAGCCGCGCTCGCGCATAATCCACGGCGCCTCGCGCAAGTCGTCCGGCGTCAGGTGCTTGTGTTTGCTCAGTGCATGGCCGGGCGCGCAGAATACCACGAGCTCGTCCTCGATCCAGGGCGTGACCTGTAAATCCGGATGGTTGCACATGCCTTCCACCAAACCGAGGTCGAGATCGAAACTCAACAGGCTTTCGGTGATCGAAGCGGTGTTGCGCACCGACAGCTGCACCTTGCTTTCAGGATGGGCCTGCAGGAAATTTGCCGTAATCAGCGTGGCAAGATAGTTGCCGATGGTCATGGAGGCGCCGATGTTGAGATGGCCGTAGCCCATGCGCCCGGATAACAGATCGTTGATGCCCTGCGCGCGATCGAGCAGCTCTACCGCCTGTGGCAGCAGTTTTTTGCCGAGGTCGTTGAGGCGCAGACTCTTGCCGATACGGTCGAATAGCGGCGCTTCATACTGGCGCTCGAGCTCTGCCAGGGCAGTGCTGGTGGCGGATTGCGACAGCGACAACACTTCCGTCGCGCGCGAAATGCTTTCGAAGCGGGCGACGGCAACGAATATCTCGATTTGGCGTAAGGTGAATCTCATATCTACTGAATAGAATATTATTATTAATATAATCTAATTGACAGATATATGACAAGTTCTTTATTGTGATGGTTTTGCTACTTTAAATTGTTGTACTCCAAAGGGAATGTCGTCATGAAAATTCTCGTGCCCATTAAACGCGTCGCCGATTACAACGTGCAGGTACGCCCCACCGCCGATGGCAGTAGCGTCGACCTGCATGGCGTCAAGATGTCGGTCAACCCGTTCGACGAAAATGCCATCGAAGAGGCCTTGCGTCTGCGCGAAGCCGGACATGCCAAGGAAATTGTCGCCATGACCATCGGCAGCGCCCAGCACCACGACGTGCTGCGCCACGCACTGGCGATGGGCGTCGACCGCGTGCTGCTGGTGGAAACCGCGCAACCGCTGGGCGCGATCGGCATCGCCCGTATTCTCAAAGCCGTCGTCGAGCGTGAGCAGCCAGACATTGTGCTCATGGGCAAGCAGGCGATCGACGAGGACGCGGGGCAGGCGCCGCAGATGCTGGCAGCCTTGCTCGGCTGGCCGCAAGGTACCTTTGTTTCGAAAATCACCGTGCAGGGCGAGGCGGTCGAAGTGGTGCGCGAGATCGATGGCGGCACCGAGACGCTGCGTCTTGCGCTGCCGGCCGTCATCAGCGCCGACCTGCGCCTCAATGATCCGCGCTTCGTCAAGTTGCCGGGCCTGATGCAGGCCAAGAAAAAGCCTATCGAAACGCTGGCGCTGGCCGAGCTCGGCGCGGAGTCGGGCCTCATCACCGAAACCCTGGCCGTCATGGATCCGCCGCCGCGCGGTCCGGCGGAAATGCTTGCCGGCGTCGACGAGTTGGTGAGCCGTCTCAAGAACGAAGCAGGAGTCCTCTGATGGCGATACTGGTTATTGCAGAACACGAACAGGGCGCATTGAAGATCGGCGCGCGCCAGGCGGTGACCGCCGCGCAGCAGCTCGGTGGCGAGATCCACTTGCTGCTGGCCGGCAACGCGCTCGATGCGGTACTGGCGGAAGCGCAGCAGCTCGAAGGCGTGGACAAGATACTGGCCGTCCAGGCCGAGGCGCTGGCTTACACCGGTGCCGAAAACCTCGCGCCCGTGATCGCCGGGCTGGGTACCGCCTATTCGGCGATCATGGCGGCGCATACTTCCTTCGCACGCGACATACTGCCGCGTGCCGCCGCCCTCATGGGCCATGCCATGGTGTCGGAAGTGATCGAGATCGAGGATGCCGGCACTTTCCTGCGCCCGATCTATGCCGGCAATCTGGTGGCGCGCGTGCGCAACCACGAGGCGGTGAAGATATTCACCGTGCGCGGCAGCCGTTTTACGCCGGCCCATTTCGATACGGCGCGCAGCAATGCCGTCGAGAATATCGCCTATACGGGAAAAGCGACGCGCACGACCTGGCTCGGCGCCAGCAAGAGCGTCTCCGACCGTCCCGAGCTGGGCAGTGCGCGCGTGGTGGTGGCCGGTGGCCGTTCGCTCGGCAGCCAGGAGAAATTCGAAGCGACGCTGGATCCGCTGGCGCACGTGCTTGGCGCCGCGATCGGCGCCAGCCGCGCCGCCGTCGATGCCGGTTATGCGCCGAACGAATCCCAGGTCGGCCAGACTGGTACCCAGGTGGCGCCCGATCTCTACATCGCCCTCGGCATCTCGGGCTCGGTGCAGCATACGGCCGGCATGAAGGACAGCAAGGTCATCGTTGCCGTCAACCTGGACCCCGATGCGCCGATTTTCCGCGTTGCCGATTATGGCCTGGTGGCCGACCTGTTCGACGTGGCGCCGCAGCTGACCGCAATACTGCAGCGCTCCAATCCATCCTGAAAGACCTGATTAATGAGCAATCTCAATACCGAAACCGTACTGTCGGTCCACCATTGGAACGACACCTTGTTCAGCTTCAAGACCACGCGCGACCAGGGTCTGCGCTTCGAGAACGGCCAGTTCGTCATGATCGGCTTGGAGGTGAACGGCAAGCCGCTGATGCGCGCCTACAGCATCGCCAGCCCCAACTATGAGGAACACCTGGAATTCTTCAGCATCAAGGTGCCGGACGGTCCGCTGACTTCACGCCTGCAGCACCTCAAGGTCGGCGATCCGTTGCTGGTAAGCCGCAAGCCCACCGGCACGCTGGTGCTGTCCGACCTGCTGCCGGGCAAGCGACTGTTCTATTTCTCCACCGGTACCGGCCTCGCCCCGTTCATGAGCCTGATCCAGGATCCGGAAGCCTACGAGCAGTACGAGACCATCGTGCTGATCCATGGCGTGCGTACCGTGAGCGAGCTCGCCTACCAGGATTTCATCACCAAGGAATTGCCGCAGCACGAATACTTCGGCGACGACGTGAAGCAGAAGCTGCTGTATTACCCGACCGTCACGCGCGAAGCCTACCGCAACCAGGGCCGGCTCACCGACCTCATCGAGTCGGGCAAACTGTTCGAGGATTTGGGCATTCCACCGCTCAACCCCGAAACCGATCGCGGCATGATCTGCGGCAGCCCGGCCATGCTGGACGATACCAGCGCCTTGCTCGACAAGCGCGGCTTCGTCATTTCGCCGAGGATCGGCGATCCCGGGCATTACGTCATCGAACGGGCGTTCGTCGAGAAATAATGCTGGCGGCATAAAACGGCAAGCCAGAAAAAGAAAAAGCGGCGAGTGCAAACTCGCCGCTTTTTTGTTGGATTGCGTTAGCGGCCGCGATTGCGCGGAATGGGCTTGGGCGAGAACAAGGCCGGTTGCGGCATGGCCTGGTGGCGTGCCGCCTCGGACAGATGCTTGGTCGGCTTCTGCGCCTGTTGATTGGCATTGCCCGGTTGGGCGTTGCGGCGGTTGCCTTCGCGCGGCTGCTGCGAGCGGTTGCCGTCCACGGCATGGCGTTGATCATTGCGTCGCGGATTGCCTGCCGTCTGGCCTTCGCCGTGGGCGCGATGGCCGCGCCGTTGCCCTTGACCCTGGCGCTGTCCCTGGCTGCTGCCATCGCGACCCTGGCCGCGGCGCTGCTGCTGCGGCCGCGGCGGACGCGGCGCTTCGGGTTCGGGGTTGGCCGACGGTACGAAGCCCTCGGCTTCGACCTTGGGGATTTCGCGCTTGATCAGGCGTTCGATGTCGCGCAGGTATTTCATCTCCTCGCGGTCCACCAGCGATATCGCGGCACCGGTGGCGCCGGCACGGCCGGTGCGGCCAATGCGGTGCACATAATCCTCGGGCACGTTCGGCAGTTCGAAATTGACCACCTGCGGCAATTGGTCGATATCCAGCCCGCGCGCGGCGATATCGGTCGCCACCAGCACCGGCATGGCGCCATCCTTGAACTGCGACAGCGCCTTGGTGCGCGCCGACTGGCTCTTGTTGCCGTGGATGGCGGCGGCGGGAATGCCGTCCTTGATCAGCTTTTCCGCGAGGCGATTGGCACCGTGCTTGGTGCGCGTGAAAATCAGCACCTGTTTCCAGTCGTGATGGCGGATCAAATGACTCATGAGTTCGCGCTTGTGCTTCTGGTCGACCAGATGCACCGTCTGCTCGACCAGCTCGGACGCCGTATTGCGGCGCGCGACTTCGACGAAGCCAGGGTTATGCAGCAAGCCGTCGGCCAGCGCCTTGATCTCGTCCGAGAACGTGGCCGAGAACAGCAGGTTCTGGCGTTGCTTGGGCAGCAGCGCCAGGACCTTCTTGATGTCGCGGATGAAGCCCATGTCCAGCATGCGGTCGGCTTCGTCGAGCACGAGGATTTCCACTGCCGACAGGTCTACCGTTTTCTGGTTGGCATGATCGAGCAGGCGGCCCGGCGTCGCCACCAGGATATCCAGCGGCTTCTTCAGCCGGTCGATCTGCGGGTTGATGCCGACACCGCCGAACATCACCATGGACTTCAGCGGCAGGTATTTGCCATAGGTCTGCACCGATTCCTCGACCTGCGCCGCGAGTTCGCGCGTCGGCGTCAGGATCAGGCAGCGCGGCTGGCCGGCCTGCATCTTCTTGGGCGTCGCTTGCAGCAGATGCAACAGCGGCAGGGTGAAGCCGGCAGTCTTGCCGGTGCCGGTCTGGGCGCCGGCCAGCAGATCGCCGCCCGACAGCACCTGCGGGATGGCCTTGGCCTGGATCGGGGTGGGCGCCGTGTAACCGGCATCATGGATGGCGCGCAAAATGGGTTCGGCCAAGCCTAGACCGGCAAAATCCGGGCTGGCGGAAGTAACTTCTGTAGACAATGTAAAACTCCTGGGACGGCCTGCTGCTTTATCGCAGCACCAATCGAGGCAGACACATTAGGGATCGAATGATCGGGAACAGTAAATGACCGCTGCGCTGATTGGTTTGAGCGCAGGGAGTCTGCATTATACGGAGGCGGGCGGCAAAAGCCAGCGATAAAACTTACGGTACGATTAGGTTCGGCATCCGACAGAGTAGAGCCGGGCAAGTCTGTTCAGATAAGGACATGGAAGACATGGCCGACAAGCGGCGGCAGATGGTGGAACGGCAGATCGTCTACCGCGGCATTACCGATACACGCGTACTCGACGC
>CBILOJ010000120.1:0-6273 GCA_966238525.1 uncultured Methylophilaceae bacterium
CCGGTCGGCGAAGCGCTGATCATGACGGCGCTGGGCCTGGCGGTGGCGATTCCTGCCGTACTGGCTTACAACGCCCTGGTCCGCAGCAATCGCGTGCTCATGGCTCAGATCGAAAGCTTCGCCCATGACCTGCATACCTTGCTGACCACGGGCGCTCCGCTCGGTGCCGGTGGCGGCGAACCGCGGGAAACTGTTGCTCACAAGCAGCACGTGCACCTCAAGGATGTATCGGCATGATAGGCAACAACTCAGGCGGCTTGTTTAGCTCGGGCGGACACAGCGCCCCGATGGCGGAAATCAACACGACCCCGCTGGTGGACGTAATGCTGGTGCTGCTGGTGATTTTCATCATCACTGCGCCGCTGCTCACGCACGCCGTCAAGATTGATTTGCCGCAAGCCAGCAGCCAGCCCTTGCCGGAAAAACCCGAAGTGGTCGACATCGCCATCGACGGCGCCGGCAAGATGTACTGGAACGATATGCCCATGGTCGAGGGCGAGCTGGAGCACAGGCTGCAAAAAGCGGCTGCGGCCGAACCGCAGCCCGAATTGCACATACGTGCCGACAAGGAAACGCGTTACCAGATTCTGGCCGAAGTCATGGCCGCCGCGCAGAACGCAGGCGTCGAGAAGCTGGGTTTCGTCAGTACGCCTAAAGAATAAGCAAGAACAATTAATTAAAACTTTAACAACAGATCCAGCCAGCCAGTGGGTGTTTGCTCAGGTAGCCAGCAGTGATCGTATGCCACAGGGAGCAAATGCATGAAGTCGTTCAAATCCAATCCGCTTTATTTCGCCGTGCTGATGGCGCTGTCGTCGATGCCGATGAACAGCCATGCCGGGCAGAGCGGGGCTTCCACCGATGCCGGCGAAGAAACGCTGCCGGAGGTGAATGTCTCGGCACCGGAAATCGACCAGGAGCAAGGCTACAACCCGCCCAAGGCCTCCTCGTCCAAATTCACCGCGCCGCTGCTCGATACACCTAAATCGGTGACGGTATTGCCGGAAGACCTGATCAAGGATACCGGCTCGGTGACGCTGCAGGACGCGTTGCGTAACGTGCCGGGCATCACCTTCGGCTCGGCCGAGGGCGGCGGCTCGATCGGTGATCGACCGTTCATTCGCGGCTTCGATTCGCAAGCGTCAATGTACGTTGACGGCATCCGCGATGTCGGCGGCCAGAGCCGTGAAATCTTCGCGCTGGAGAGCGTGGAAGTGATCAAGGGGCCGAGCGGCGCCTATGACGGCCGCGGCTCGGCCGGCGGTAGTATCAACCTGGTGACCAAGCAGCCGAAGGCGGTCAATTTCGTTTCCGGTTCGGTCGGTGTCGGTACCGATCGCTTCAAGCGCGCCACCATCGATGGCAACTACATGCTGGCGGATGAAGTCGCCGTGCGCGTCAACGCCATGGCGCACAAGGCCGACACTCCGGGCCGCGATGAGGTGGAGGTCGAGCGATTCGGCCTGGCGCCGTCCATCACCTTCGGTTTGACCACGCCGACTTCGCTTAATCTGAGCTACTACCATTTGAACACGGACGATGTGCCGGATTATGGCCTGCCGTATACCTATACCGGCGCTACTTCAGCCGCTCGCTTGGCAAATCGCTTAGCCAATGGCGATCGTCCGGCCAGCGTGGACAAGGACAATTTTTACGGCCTGCTCGATCGTGACTTCCGCGAAACCAGTTCCGATATCGGTACTGCCACGATCAAGCATGCATTCAACGATGACACGGTATTGCGCAACACCACGCGCTATGGCGTGACCATCAACGATTACATCGTGACCGTGCCGGATGACAGCAAGGGCAATGTCCAAAATGGTAGTGTGTTGCGCGCCTCCAAGAACCGCAATACACGTACTGAGACGCTCGCCAATATCACCGATCTGTCGTTCAAGTTCGATACCGGGCAATTCAAACATAGCTTCAATACGGGTATCGAATTCAGTCACGAGGAAAGTGAGAATCGCCCTTATATTATTACGCCAGTAACAGCGATTCCGGGCTCGGGTACTTGTAACGCAGCCTTGTTTGCCAATAACGACTGCACCAGCCTTAACAATCCCAATCCGCACGATGACTGGAATGGCTCGATCAGCAAGAATCCGTTACATGACACAACGCGCGTCATTACCAAATCGGCGTTTGCCTTCGATAGCATAGAGCTCAGCAAGAAATGGCTGCTCAATCTGGGTCTTCGCTTCGATGACTATAGAGCGGAGCTGGATAAGGAAACCTTTACTGGAAGCAACCCCGCAGGATCATTCAAAAACGAAAAGAGTTTCTGGAATTACCAGGCAGGGCTGGTTTACAAGCTGCAGCCCAATGCCAGCATTTATGCTTCTTATGGGACTTCCTCCTCGCCATCTAGCGTCAGCGGCGGCAATGCATCAGATAACCTGAATGCCAATATCGAAAACCTTGAACCTGAGCGCAGCAAGAGTTATGAGCTTGGGACCAAGTGGGACGTTATGGAGAACCTTTCGCTGACCGCTGCCGTGTTCAAGATTGAGAAGACGAATGCGCGAGTGACGTTGGCTGATGATACCGTCGACGTCGTGGGTAATCAGGAAGTAAAGGGTTTCGAGTTGGGGGCCGCCGGTCGCGTTACGAAGAAATGGCAGCTTTTCGCCGGCTATACCTATCTTGATAGCGAACTGGTGGATAACGGCGACGACCCGGATCAAATCGCCAACAACGGCAATCGCTTTCCGAATACGCCGCGTAACAGCGCCAGCCTGTGGACCACCTACGACATCCTGCCCAAGCTCACTGTTGGTGGCGGTGCGTTTTACGTGGACAAGCAGTACGGCAACACGGCCAATTCGGTCAGTATTCCGTCCTACGTACGTTTCGATGCGATGGCCGGCTACCAGATCGACAAGCACCTGAGCCTGCAGCTCAACATCCAGAACCTGACGGACAAGCGCTATTTCGATGCGGCCTATACTTCGCACTATGCGCAAGTCGCGGCTGGCCGTCTGAGCTACTTGACGCTGAACTTCACCTATTAGGCAAAGCATCAGCAGGCAGTCGTGCTGTCTGTCCAACAAAAAGCCCTGCAGATTATGCAGGGCTTTTTGTTTTGAGCGACGAAAAGACGATGGGGAATTAGGAAGACATGCGCAAGAACTCGACGGCACCAGTATGCCCGCATTGAGCCGCCCGCTGCAGCCATTCTGCTGCGAGTTGGCGCTGCTCATCTTGCGGTGCAGCGAGCAGCGCCATGCCATAGGCATAGAAATCTTCGGCTTCATCCGAAGCACAGCATTTGGCGAAGGCTTCGAGCGCAATTATCTGGAATTCGGCGTGTGGCATTGTTTGCAAGTTGCGGGCCATGCTGCGCGAAAATGCCAGATGGGCGCCATCCAGCGCCTTGCGCATCCATAGCGATGCTTGCGCCATGTCAGCGTCCTCGGCAAAGATCAACGCGTAGTTGTACTGACCGCGGAAGTCGCCGCCTTCTGCCGATTGACGATAGTAGTCGATCGCCTTGCCGCGATCGACCTCGACAGTCCAGCCTTCTTCATAAAAGCGACCGAGTACGCCCAGCGCTTTGGCATAACCGCGCGCAGCGGACTGGCGATACCAATCGAGTGCCAAGCGCTCGTTCTTGCGCACGCCATTACCGTGCAGCAGCAGGTTGGCGTAGTTGTACATGGCGCAATCCAGGCCCTTGTCGGCGGCGCGTTGAAACCAGCGCGCCGCTTCGGCCAAATCGATCGATCCGCCCCAGCCCAGCTCGTGGCAGCGTCCCAGCATGTTCATGCCCATCAAATGGCCCTGCTGCGCGGCTTTTTCGAACCATGCCCTGGCCTTCGCCGCATCTGCAGCTATGCCGCGACCGTCCAGCAGGATCTGGCCTAGCAACGCCTGTGCTTCGGCCAGGCCGTACTCGGCCGCTGCTGCTATCCACTGGGCCGCTTCTTGCGGATCGCCGGCAATTTTGCGCGTGAATTCCTCCGCGCTGGTAGCAGCGAACTGGGCGGGGCTGACGGAAGATGAAGTTGAATTCACGAATTTCTCATTTTGGATAAAGCGATAGCGCTGGTTTTTCGTGCTTGGATTGCCACAAATTGTTACAAGCCGCGACTGGCAAAACCAAGGATAGCGGCTATAATAGCGCAAGTTTTTAAGATTGATTCGCATTCTCTTTTATAAAAATCCCGACCAAGAGGCGGAAAGATGCTGCTGACGATTCCCGATCTGCTGAGCAAGGTCCAGGTGGCGCAATGCCGCACAGCGCTGGATCAGGCCGAGTGGGTAGATGGCAATGTCACCTCCGGGCCGCAGTCGGCACTGGCCAAGAACAACCGGCAGATTCCGGAAGGCTCGCCTGTGGCACGCCAGGTTGGCGACCTGATCCAGGATGCGCTCGGCGCCAGCCCGCTGTTCATTGCCGCCGCACTGCCGCTCAAGGTTTTTCCGCCGCTGTTCAATCGCTACGACAGCGGCCAGGCTTTCGGCACGCACGTGGACAATGCAATACGCCATCTGCGCGGCACCAACTTCCGTATTCGCAGCGATCTTTCCGCCACGCTGTTTCTATCCGAACCCGAGGAATACGACGGTGGTGAATTGACCGTGGAAGATACCTACGGCGTGCAGCGCGTCAAACTTGCCGCCGGCGACCTGGTGCTGTACCCGTCGACCAGTCTGCATCACGTCACGCCCGTTACGCGCGGTGCACGCGTTTCATCGTTTTTCTGGATCCAGAGCATGGTGCGGGACGACGGGCAGCGCACCTTGCTGTTCCAGATGGATACGGCGATCCAGCAATTGGTTGCCGAACTCGGCAATGCCGACGACCGGGTCATCAGCCTGACCGGCGTTTACCATAACCTGCTGCGCCGCTGGGCGGACAGCTAGGCTCCGCTTTTCCAGTTTCTTCCTACTTTTCGATTAAAAATGCAGACAACAACAAGCAGCAAAATCAGCGCCAATGCGCAACGGGGAAAATTCATTCGCACATTGCGCAAAATCCATGGCTGGCTCGGCCTGTGGGGTGCCGTTCTCGGCTTGCTGTTCGGCGTAAGCGGCTTTCTGCTGAATCACCGTGCGGTGCTCAAGATTCCGGCTGCGCAAATGGAAGCCAGCGAAATCCAGTTACCGCTATCGCAGCCGTATCCGGCCAACGCCAAGGAATTTACGCGTTATATCCAGCAGACTCTGGATATCCGCCACGACCCCATTCAGCGCAAGCCGCGCAAGGGAGAAAAGCCGGAGGAAGCGCGCTTCATGGGCAAGGACATGCCGCAACCCGAACGCTGGGAAGTCAATTTTGCGCTGCCGCATGCCATGATCCATGCCGAATACGTGGCCGGCAACCAATATGCCACCGTCAAGCGTGAAGATGCCAACGTCTGGGGGTTCATCACGCGCATGCACAAGGGCATAGGCGCGAATACGGCCTGGGTGCTACTGGCAGATTCGATTGCCGGTGCGCTCATCCTGCTGTCGATTACCGGCGTGCTGCTGTGGACCAAAATGCGCGGTTCGCGTTTGGCAATGAGCGGTTTGGTCGGCGGTTCGGTGGTACTCAGCGTCTGGGTCACGTTGAGGATGATGTAGGCGAGCGAGCACACGCATGCAGTAGCGGGCGTATCGAGCGGCTACGGGATTGCTGCGCTATTCGCTTGGCGTGGTGGGAAACTCGAGCAACACTTTGGTGCCGATGCCTGCAGTCCCCGCAAGCAGGCTGACGCGAATCCGATGTGCGGCCGCCACTTCATGCACGATGGCGAGCCCCAGGCCGCATCCTTGCGCAGGACTGTCGGCCAAGCGATAGAAGCGTTGGAATACCTGCTCGCGCTCGGCCGCAGGAATACCGGGTCCATTGTCCTCGATGCTCAGAAAGGTCGCCTGATCATGCACGGCGATGCTGACGGTGATGCTGCCGCCAGCCTGGGTATAGCGGACAGCGTTATCCAGCAAGTTCGACAACATCTCGCGCAACATCAGCGCATCACCCTCGATCATGGCCGTGGCCGATGCCTCGAAGCCCAAGTCGATTTTCCTGGCCAGCGCGGCGGCGACGAAATCGGCCGTTACCTCGCGCGCCAGCTGGACGAGATCCAGCGGCTGCAGCCGCAGTTCCGGACCGGCGCTGCCTTCCATCCGTGCCATCGATAACAGCTGCGTGATGAGATGCGCCAAACGTGCGCTGCTGTCGCGCATGTGTAGTAAGGCACGGCGTACAACGGCCTCATCCTGCTCCCGCAACGCCATTTCCGCCTGCGTCTTGAGCCCGGCAATCGGTGTGCGCAACTG